>CADCHW010000028.1:7497-23073 GCA_902801245.1 uncultured Ruminococcus sp. | reverse complement strand
GAAACACGTTCTTACTATATGGCAAGCTATTTTGATTTTGATAAGGACGTTACGGATAAAACAATCAACATAACAAACATCACAGGTATGTTCAGCAACGGTTCTGTTGAGAAAGCTAACAAATAAAATGTACAGTGAAGAACAGTATAAAAAAATCAAATCGTTTATAACCTCAAAGAAAATTCGGTTGTATGCTTTGAAATTTGTATATAAGATTTTACCGATATTTGTATTTATAGCATATCCGACGCTCCTTATATACTTAGTTATTAACCGTGACGGCAGACTGCTTGAATGTATAACAGTACCGCTGGGAGTATTCACGACGGTAACGCTGATACGGAAATTCATAAACTGCAAGCGACCCTACGAAAAACTTGACATAGAACCGATTATGCACAAAAGCACAAAAGGAAAATCTTTCCCGAGCCGTCACACGGCAAGTGCGGCGGTTATCGCTATGACTGTATTCTATGTAAATGTTCCGTTGGGGATAGTTTTTCTTGCGGTGGCACTTCTGATTGGATTATCGAGAATTATTGCCGGAGTACATTTTCCGAGAGATGTTGCGGCAGGATATTTATATTCTGTGGTTATGTCAATACTATTCCTTTTTATAATGCGTAATGCGTAATTATTATAATCGAAAGTTTAGTTGACCGCATACAAGATTAGTTAGGAGTTATAAATTTTCTATCCTCTTTAAAGTTATAGATTTATTTGAAAAAACACAAACAAACAGTAACTTAACCGCCATTGGACGCTAAGTTACCGTTTATCTTTTTAATGTTATATTATAAAATATCAATCAACCGCAATTACGCATTAAAATAAAACTCTCCCCACCGCACAAAATATGCGGCAGGGAGAATAATTTATGCCGGAATGTTTAAACCGACAGACCATTATTTAATTTTAATATAAACAAAACTCTTTAATAATAAATTGTCAATTCCCCTTGAAATGAGCTATCGGCAAAACCGGCAAAAAATTCAAACTAACGAATTAATCGTACTCTACAACGTCAACCCACTTAAGCAACATTTCTTTCTCTTCAGGCTTGCCCTTTACGGACTGAGCGGCAGCAACAATCGGAAGCCACTTCTGAATGTACTGGATAGCGGTGTCGCTCTTTAAGCTGTAAAGCTTAAGATATTTCTCGGCTGTTTCGTCCTCGCCGTTGAGCTTGAAGAGGAGGTAGGTAATAGCTGCGTCGGCAGCTGCGTTACCCTGTGAAGCATGCGACCAGTCAAGAATGTACGGTGTGCCGTCGGCGGTGATGATAACGTTACTGGGGTTGAAGTCGCCGTGGCAAACCTTGTTGTGCTTCGGTGTAGACTCCAAACGTGTATCGAGTTCATAACGGATAGTAGCGTTGAGTTCGGTTTCGGCAATCTTTCTTCTCATCTTAACCTTAAGGTTGTTGAGGAGCGGTGACTTCTGAGCGTGAACAACAAGCTGCAACTCAACGAACTGTTCAAGGTACTCGTCGAACTTATCGGGATTTTTCTTCATCAAATCTGCGAGAGTTTCGCCCTCGATGAAGTCGGAAACAATAGCCCACTTTCCGTCAATCATTTCAATTGCACGGATACCGGGGATATTGAGGTTTGTTTCCTCAATTCTTGCCTGATTGAGAGCCTCGTTCAGAATGTCGGACTTCAAAAAGTCGTTGTCAAAAACCTTAACGGCTGTATCGCCGTAACGGTAGATAGTCTTCTTCTCTCTCTCTGCAATAACAATAGCATTTTCTAAACTCATATTTATTCTCCTTTATAAATAAATTTCTGTTAAGACAGACGTTTCAGATAATTAATTGCCGTATTAAATCAACGCAAACACAAAATATAACCCGACGGCTACTCTACATTCACGTTTCCGGAAAATCTTAAAAGGCAAGCACTTCGTTCCCCTTTTTTCTAAAACACTTGCACTTCAATTCCGTGGGCAGCTGCTTACGCTATTAAGAATTTTCCGGAACTGCAACAATAATTTTCTAAGTATCTTCGGTAAAAAACCTGTTGAATATATTATACAGTCTTTTTTGGGAGAATGCAAGTAAATTATGCAAATTGCCCCTGTTTTTTTTATTAATTTTTTGTGAACAAACAGTGTTTTTTGTGAAGAAGAAAATAAATGTTTAGGTAATTTGCAAAAATCGCCGTACAATTGATTCACCCTCAATGCACGGCGGTTTTAATATTGTATTTAATTAATCCTACTGCTGTTCGATAAACCTCCGGCTATCATAATTACGCATTACGAATTACGCATTTTTATTCAAAATCTTCTTCGCCGTCTTCGTCTATATACTCCTCAACACCCTGAATATAATCTTCTTCGTTATCGTAATATTCAGCGTCATCATTATTATCGTTTTCTTCACTGCTGCTTGTGTACAAATCAATGTTATTATAATAATCGTCAATATCAACTACCCTTGAATTGATAATAACTCCTATCGGATTGTTCATTCCGACATCATACACATATTCCAAATCGGAATCAAGTTCTGTATCAATATCGGTATCGGTTTCGGAATCGCCCTTTGCTTTGCTGCTTGTGTTCTCTTCTTCTGTTTCGGAGGGTGCATCGTCTTCGAGAGTTCCGTGTGATGCCTGAGAACGCAGTGTTTCAAGATTGTACACTCTTTGACCCGTAACGGAGAATGTATTCATTACATAAAGTACATCTGTAATACAAAATTCCTCAATCATTTCAACAAGATTTGCTTCAAGATAATCAACGTCAACAACATAAATTTCCTTGAACGAGCTTGTGAAAAACGGTGCAAGCGATGTGCCGAAATCGTCCTTGACTATAACAAGCTTTCGGTCGGTGTTGACGTTTGTCGCAAGCTTCAAACAGTAGTAACCGCCCTTGTAATACGACTGGTACAAATCTTCGGGAACTTCTTCAAAGAATTTACCCTCAGTGAGGTATTCAAATTCTTCATCGTAATAATGTGTTTTAAATTTACATTTCGGTTCATAATATATGAACGTGTCGGGGTTATCCTCCAAATCCTTTTGACCCACATCGTCAACATACATCTGTAAATTTCCGATATACTTGTCACTGATAACCTTGGGGGTGTACTCGGAAATGTCGGCATAATCCACACCTGCCGCCTTTGCAAAAACCTTGCCTGCATAATATGCACCCAGACCCGTCCAGCGGTTGTCGGTTCTGAAATAGATGTTCTCGGCATTGTGGTTAATCAGCGTGGGCAGAACATTGACCTCCTGAACGTTTACGAGCATATCGCCGATAACTTTCATAACATCTTCTTGACTTGTAATATGTTTACGCATATTAGACGGACAATACAACTCACAAGCAGTCGGGACAATCATAGAATAAACATTAATCTTTTTGCCCAGTCTGTCTTTCATTGTATTAATTTCATTGCCGTAAAAAGATGCCAGACCCTCGCCGGAATCGAACAGCTCCATAGCACGTTTTTTTCCGTCCTGCTCCGTAAACAAAATCTCATTGGAATAGTAACATTTTGCTTTTTCCTTGTCGTAATCCTTATGCTCCCCTATATCGGGCTCTTCCGTAACAGCTTCGCTTACTGTCGGGGTATCTTTTGTTTGAACATTTTCATCGTTTTTATTACCCTTACAGCCCACAGCGGAAACAGCAACAAGCAATGCAAGGATAAACGAACATATTCTTTTTTTATTCATACTTTTAAAATCACCTTAATTATAAATCTGAATTAATCAATAAACTAACCAAAACTAAACTTATCCTCACTATAAATAATACCGCAGCAATGCCGTTGTTGTCAAGAGTTTTAACCGCAAGCTTCGACATATTTTCGTTTTAGTTCAGCCAAATATCGATAAGCTCAAGCTTATTCATCATTTTATTTTCGGGCATCATTGAGGTTGACAATATATTGTCGGAAAAATCTTTCCAGACAGTGCCTAATTTCAGGAGCTTTTCTTTTTCGGGATATTCCTCTCCCCTGCAAACAACCACGGCTTCAACGTCACTTTCCCATTTCCAATATCTTTCAATTGTGAATCTTTCAATATCTTCATCGGAAATTTCAAGAATGCTCAAAGCCTTTTCTGCTAAAACTTTCGCTTCTTCCTCCGAAACAGGCGGAATTTTTGCGTCTTCCGTATACTCGTTATCTTTGACCCATTCGTAAAAATTACTGAAAATCATTCTTATTGTAATCATAAATTCTCCTCAACACTGAAATTAAACTCTCCCAAAGCACAGACCGCCAACACAAATTCTCCGTAATCACGAACAAGATATCGACCCGAACGGTTTGAAAATTCTCCCTTGGCTTCGTCTTTGAAATATTCGAGTTTGAAATTAATGTCGCTCATTGGGAAACTCATACCTTTTCCGATAGCTTTTATGTAACTTTCTTTCAGCGACCACAATATAATAAATGATTTGTCTTTATCGGGACAATTTGAGATGAATTGTTTCTCGTCATCGTTACAAAGCTTATCAATCATTCTTTCACGAACGTTTTGGACAACCTGTATATCTATTCCGATTGGACACTCCCCCACCGCCGCCGCAACAAAATTACCGCTGTGACTGATGTTGAAAAAAATATCTTCTCTGTCGGAAAAATACGGTTTGCCGTGTTCGCCTTTTTCTATGATGAGTGTATTGGAATCAACTCCGAACTCACGGAGGACGGCGGTTTTTAGGAGTTCTCTGCCGTTGGCTGTTTCGGCTTTTTTGCGTTCTCCGTGTTTTAAGTTACTGTAATCGTATTTTTTTATATATATCAATTAAAACATCTTCCTATCATAAGTTATACCGGCAGACATCGGTATTTACAAAATTAAAGAAATATTATGAATTTTCCTTTGCTGCTTTTGAGATATCTCTATTATAATAAAAGATATGGCATACCAAAGATGTATCAATATCAAAACCTTATCTTGTTAGTATTCAAATTTATTAATATGTCTTTCTACGACCGGCAATTCGCTTCGCTGTTGCCTGTTTTTGTTTGTACCGAAAGATATTATTTTGATGTGTTTTTTATTTTTTGTTTTCTTCTATGATAGTTTGTTTAGTTTCGCTGAGGGTAGTTTATTTTTCTACGCTGATTTGTTCCGTCAGCGAGCGGGGCTCTGCCCCTGCACCCCGCAAGCTTTGAAAAGCTTGACCAAACTTTAATTAGCTTCGCTTCTATTCAACTTCTTTTATTTCCGGTTTTACATAAACCGTTCTATTCTTAACAAAAATCACCATACCCGGTTTTGCTCCCTGCGGTTTACTTACATTACGAATCTGTGTATAGTCAACCGGAACTTGTGTCGAATCCTTAGCCTTACTATGGTAAGCCGCAATTTTCGCCGCTTCAAGAATCGCCGTATCGGTAGGTTCTCTGCCGTTCGTTACGAGAATCGTATGCGACCCGGGAATCTCCTTAGTATGAAACCAGATGTCGTTATTATTTGCTGTCTTTAACGTCAAAGTATCATTTTGACGATTATTTCGACCAACCAAGACTTCAAATCCGTCTGAGGTTTTAAACTTAAGCGGCGGAAGAGGTTTTTGTTCCTTACCCTTATTTTTTGCCGACTTGATATAACCGGTTTGTACAAGCTCCGCACGAATTTCCGCAAGCTCTCTTTCTGTTTCGGCACGGCTCAGACTGTCGAAAACATTGTCAATATAGACAAGCTCCTTTTCGGCAAGGTTGATTTGCTCGGTTAAAATTTGCTCGGCAGTCTTTGCTTTGCGGTAGTCCTTGTAGTACTTTTGGGCATTCTGCGAACCCGATTTCGAGGGGTCAAGCTTTATTCTCACAACAGACATATTTTCATCATAAAAGTTTTCCAAATCCACAAACGGCGAACCTTTTTCTATTCTGTACAAATTCGCTTGCAGCAAATCACCGTAAATTCTCAAAGTTTCCCTGTCGGCACACTGTTTTAATTCCGCTCTTTGTGTGTTGATTTTACGTGAAATTCGTTCACTTGCATTAGTAAGAAGTTTTAACAAATCCTGTCCCTTGACTTTCATTCTGTCGGCACGGTCACGCTCCAGATAAAAGTTATCAAGAAGCTCAGAGAAACTCTCCGCCCTCGTGACTGTCATAGCCGTTCCGTACTGAGTAATACCCATAAACGAAATATCCTTTGGTTTGCCTTTCGGCTCTGCCACGCAGTACGGCACACCGTTAAAGTCACGAACGGCATTAGTAAGTTTAGTGATATAGTAATCAAGACGTTTCATATACTGTGAATCAAACTCGTCCGTATACAATTCTTCGCCGCTTGTAATCAAGTATTCCAGCTCTCTGCAAACGATAGGCGACACACCCTGTACGATATTAAGAATCGCTTTGTTAAGCTTTTCGGGCGGTTCTCTGCCGACAATAGCTTTCACAATTTCGGACGGTTCACAGTTAAGCATACTAAGCTTATTTTGAGCAGGCGGCAATTCATATTTCATACCCGGCAAGACAAGTCTTTGAGTAGTCATAGTTGGGTCAACACGTTTAAGAGCGTCTATAATAAGTCCGTTTTCGTCAATGAAAATGACATTACTGTATTTACCCATTATTTCAACGGCAAGAGTAAGACGAACAGGGTCGCCCAAATCGTTAGTCGCATCGAAATCAATAAAAACGATACGCTCCAAATCCGGTTGACGAACGTCAAAAATTTTCGCACCGCACAATCTTTTTCTCAGAAGCATACAAAGCATAGGCGGAGAAGCAGGATTTTCGGGAGCGTTCTTTGTAAAATTAACTCTCGGAGAATTTGCTCTTGCGGATATAAGCAGTTTTTTATTGCCGTTAAAAGTTCTCACAGCGACAATTAATTCGTCACGGTTGGGCTGATGAATCTGCGAAACTCTCGCACCGCACAGCTCATCCTTTAGTTCTTTAGTCAAAAAATGCACAAATGCACCGTCAAGTGCCATTAAATATCACCTCTCTAATCATTTGCACCATATACATTTATTATACAATAAAACAAGAAACATTTCCATAGTTTTTTGGAAATTAATAAATACGTAATTATTTTTCTATTTTAAAGTGGGTTAGAGTATGAAAAATTTTTTACACAAACGACATTATATTGCATATTGACATCTCAATGCGAATTTACTATAATTAGTTTAGGGAGGTGTACATTTTTTAACAACTGAATATATTCACGTGTTTCATGCGGACGTTGTCCGCCGTGTTAAAAAAGGAGGAAGGGTATGGAAAATAAGTTTGATGACGGATATGAAATTTACGGTCAGGAAACAAAACCTAAGTCGGGCTATCAACCAATGTCTTACGAGGAAGCTGTTGAGCAGCGTTCACGACACAAGCCAATAGGCAACAAACTTGACTACAATTTCCCTATGCTGCAAAAGGCGGCAAATATTGTTAAGCTGACCTCGGCTATATTTATGGTGATTTTCGCTGTATTTACAATACTTGCATTTGCAACAGACGGAGGTATTTTCTTTCTTGACAAGACGGAAGCCACTATAACAGATGTCAATAAACACTTAATCACCGTCAAAGGTGAAAACGGCGATCACCAAAAAACCGTTTATGATATGACGCTCAATTACGATTACAAAGACCAAAATATTACCATGTATGCCAGATCTGAATATCCACAGTTTACAAATGGAACAGTTTACATTTATGTAAGCAAGTTTAATTCCTATTCCGGGTGGTATATCGACGGCTTTGGTATGATAATAAAAATTGTTGCCATAGGTATAGGAATTACTGCCGGTTTGCTTGTGGCTTCGGCTGCGTTTGAAAGCTACGGAAGAGAGAAGCTTATGATGGACTACGACCCTCAATACGGCAAAAGCAAATTTTATCCGCAGGCTCGCAGACGGCACGGCATATTCGAAGATGATTTATTTAACGACCGTTGGTAAATTTATAAAATCGGAGGTATGAAAAAATGAGTACTCCACGAACACGACATCAGAACAGGACTGCCGCACCTCAGCAAAAGCAGTCAAATCCACTTGCAAGGAAGATTATTTTAATCATTGTTATTTCGGTAATTCTTTGCGTAATATCCGTATTTGTGAATAAATCATATCCGGGTATACTGCCCAATCATACTATTTTGAAAATAGTACTTTTAACAATTGCTGTACTAATTTTTTCGGTTGTAAGATTTGTAATAAAGCAGTACAAAACTCTCAAAAACACATATCAGAATCTTGAACAGAATATGCAGCAAAGTATGATGTACGGAGGTCAGCAGATTGACTATGTGGAATATCCCGTAAACAATCAGCCGATGTATCCTCAGCAGGGATATCAACAGAGTTATCCTCAGTACAACCAAACGTACAATCAGCAAGTGCCAAATGCTTATGTTCAGCAGCCGCAGAGTAGAAACAGAGGATCGAAATTTTCTTTGATTGTATCGATTATATTTTTATCGCTATTGGGTGTTATATGTTTTCAATTGTTTACTATGATTAATTCCGTAATAGATAAAGGAACAAACATTATCGGATACGACTGTGTAGCAGCAACGGTTACAAAAGTCAGCTCCTACGAATACACCGAAGTTGACGACGACGGAAATGAAGTAACAGGCACTGAATACAGCTTTGACGCTGTTTACGAATATAAAGGAGCGAAATACGAAATCACATCAGTCACTAGAAAAAAAATTACCGAGAACAGTACAGTTTATATGTACATAAATCCCGAATCACCGAAATCGGATCGAATGACATCTTATGAACTAAGCACTAAACTGATAATTTATTTTTCTATTGCCTTTTCAATCGAACTTCTTCTTTTGATGACTTTACCATTCAGACTGAAATCGAACTCCGCAAGACCTCAAAGGTACAGATAATCTCAAACCAAAAACACCGCCCTGATTACGGACGGTGTTTGATTTTATTATATAAAATACTTCGGCATTAACAATAAAGTCAATGCCGAGTATAAAAAGTAACCTTCTCGGGCAAGGCTCAAAGGAGATCAGCCTCGTCCACTATTTATCCTATGGGTATTTTAAGAAGGTTAATCGTGTACGCAAATTTTTAATTTATATTATTATACCACACAATTTTGAAATGATATTGCTTTAGGTGAAAATAAAGTGAATTTTGGGAATTTTTTTTTGAGAAAATTAATATTCCAATTTAGAAAAATAAAATTTAAAAATTGGAATCTTTTGTTAATGTGTTTACAAAACGAATCAGGCAATCGATATAAATTATCGATTGCCTTTTGTTGATATTTCTCCTGCGGATATTAACAGTAGTTATATATCTTCTCTACGCTTAAAGCCTGCAAAGGCAGCTGCCGCACCGCCTGCAATAACTACTGCAAGAATTGCAGCATAGTTATTTGCAGCTCCTGTTTGAGGGGATTTTACGGTAGTGCTTGTGGTTGTTGTATTGTTGTTTGTATTATTGTTTTGCTCGTCATCTTTTTTGTCGGAATCAGTGTTCGGAATAGGTTTTGAGACAGGTTCGGAATTTGGTTCGGGTTCAACATTGTCATAACCGTAAAGCCACTCCAATTTCTCTTTCTTATCCGAATTTGAAAGCGTTTTATATTCTCTAACGTCTTCTTTCTCAAACTTCAAATCAATATCGGAAAATCCCGAAACTACTGCGGAGTTAATTGAGTTGTACTCTTCCTCTGTAATAACCTTATCATCAGCCGAATAATAAGTTGTTGTACCAATTACATTACTTGCTCCTTTTTTCTTCTCATAGCGAGAATAAACCTCTGTATTCAAGGATTGATTATCCGGATTATAAATCAATTTAAAGTTGTAATAATATACATCACCGATAAAACCTGCACTTTTTTCATAACTTCCAATCATCTTATAAGAATCCGTTGTACTGTCATAGTAGCCCTTTAAATTCTCTGTTTGCACAATTATATCAGAATTATCGTATTCAAGCTTACGAACAGAACCGTTATCCAAAGAATAAATATCACTTCCTCCATGTACATTTCCAGAAGCGTAATATTGAACAACAAATTCTTTCTTACCGTCAAAATTCAAATCAATAAACTGCATTTCGTAATAATTTTCATTATTAGGTTTTACCCACACCTCCTCTTCATTCAACAAAGCACCGATAAACTCATCTCTGTAGCTGTTGCCGCTTGCAACATTTTCGGTTTCGTCTGCCGAAGCCGAAACAGCCATACTGCTTATTACCAAAATTGCACAAAGTGCAAATGCCAAAAACTTTCGCATAGTTCTACGCTCCTTTTAAATAAATTTGAATAAGTGTCATATATAATTCTACAATATAATTACATTACATCTTTTAGGTACCGTTAAGAATATAAAATACAATCATATACACGAACAAAATACAACATTATTTCTTACATTTTTAATTATACTACAATCAGCGTAAATTTGTCAACACTTTTAGTGTATTTTTTTAAATTACTCGTAGTATAATTTTTTATATTAAACTATATAGTAAAATAGGTTTGTTTCGACATTTTTCGACATTATTCGACAACATTCTATTTTTAGTGGAGGTGATTTTATGCTTTTGGATTTACGCACAAGATTAAAAGATCTCAGAGAGGAACACCACTATTCACAAAAGATTGTTGCACAGCGTTTGAACTGTTCCGTATCAATTATTTCTTCATATGAAACAGGTGAACGTTACCCCAGCTTGTCAAATTTAGTTGCATTATCTTATCTTTACCACGTGTCAACAGACTATCTTCTCGGAAAAACCGATGACCCCGGAGAGGCAAATTTCAGCAACGCTCTTGACATTGAGGGTTTAAGTGAACAACAAATCAAAGCACTCAACATAATAATAACCGATATGAAAATCGCTAACCGCAACGACAAAACTCTTCCACAATAAATATTTCCAAAAACAACTAAAAGAGTACACTTAAAGTGTACTCTTCTTTTTCACCTTCAAAAACATTTAAAGTGCAATTCTCACAACAGCTTCTCCCTGAGCATACCGAGAATTTTCTTCTCACGCCGGCTAATCTGCACCTGTGATGTGCCGAGAATTTTCGCTGTCTGCGATTGCGTTAAACCCTTGTAGTACCTCAGCAAAATCAGCTGCCTGTCATTCTCCGCAAGCTGCATTAACTCCTGTTCCAGACTGAGCCGTTCCGCAAGCTTCTCTTCACCCGATTCAATCGGAATGTCAACCTGCGTTATGTCATCGTCGCCGTCCTCCGAAACAGTCAATGATAATGGCTGTCTGCATGCACACAAAGCCTCTATTGTCTGCTCCTCTGTAACCTCAATCATTTTCGCAAGCTCGGTTATTGTCGGTTCAATGCCTGTTCGGTTTATGTAATCCTGCCTTGCCCTCTGTGCTTTCATAGCCGTTTCTTTCAGAGTTCGGCTTACTTTCAGCGTGCCGCCTTTACGGAAAAGCCCCTTAATTTCACCCATAATAAGCGGCACTGCGTATGTTGAAAAACATAACCCTCTGCTTTCGTCGAATCTGTCAATGGCTTTCACCAAACCCAAGCACCCCGCACTGAATAAATCGTCATACTCTATCCCCCTGCCCTTGAACCTGTTCGCTATGCTATGCACCAACCCCAAATTTTCGTCTGCCGCACGTTCACGAGTTACAGTCATCATTCACCGCTTTATTGTTTCGTCTGATTATGTATTTTTCCATAGTAACAGTCGTACCGCAATTGACCTTTGATGTAACCTTAAGCTTATCCATAAAACTCTGCATAACCGCAAAACCAAGTCCCGCACGCTCGCCGCCGACAGTCGAAAAAAGCGGCTCCATCGCCTGAGCAATATTTTCAATGCCCTTGCCCTTATCCTTGACACGGATAACTATTTTTCCGTTGTCGAAAATTTTAGCGTTAATTGCAATTTGACCGTCACCGTACTCATAGCCGTGGATAATCGAATTTGTAACCGCTTCGGAAACTGCGGTTTTGATATCCGCAAGCTCCGTTATTGTAGGGTCTAGCGGAAGAACAAACGCACTCACCGCCGCACGGGCAAAATTCTCATTCATACTCTTGCTTGAAAAAGTAAGATTCATTTCATTCATCAAATTCATTTTCGTCACCTCTGTTCACATAGTAATCGCACGAACACCCGACAAGGCTATTATCCGCTCCAGATGAGGAGGAACATTCACAAGTGCAACCTTTCCGCCGACAAGCTGCATCATTCTGTATCTGCCCATAATCAAGCCTATTCCCGAACTATCCATAAACTTCACACGTCTGAAATCAAGAATAAGTCTTGACGGGTGGTGCTTTTCAATATCGCTGTCAACGGTAAGACGGATATCCCTTGCGGTATGGTGGTCAATCTCGCCGAAGAGAAGTGCCGTCAGTATACCGTCATCGTAAATAGTTTTGACATTCATTTATTTTAACAACCTCCTGAACACAAATAAAAAACACGTCTTACAAATACTATTGTAAAACGTGTTTGATGAAAAATTAAGTATATTTTGTTAGGTTTAAAAATTAATTAGTATTAGTCTGTTTCCTGCGGACGTTGTCCGCCGAATTACGCATTTTTCTAAGATACGCCCCTTTCGGGATAACAACATCAGTTTTCAGCCAAAGCTTCTCCATAGCATGCGGAGTACTTTCCACAATCTCGCCATATTGATTTTTAATCTCCAAAGCCTTAACCTCAAAAGACTTTCCTCCCGGCGGCAATATATCAAGCGTATCCCCGACATAAAATTTATTTCTCTGTGTAATAATATTGTATTCCTCGCCGCTCTCCTCGCACATCGCAACAACGTCATATTCACGGATATAACCTCCGTTACCCGTCACCTGACCCGGCTGCGACCCGAAGAAAAATCCCGTATTGTACTCTCTGTGGCTGACCTTGTTCACCTCTTCACGAATCCACGGTGCGAGGGTGTAATTATCGCCCATTTTCTCGTAATCACGAACAGCATTGCTGTAAGCGTTTGTAATCACGGAGGTATAGTAAGCCGATTTCGCTCTTCCCTCAATTTTCAAACTGGTAACTCCTGCCTGTAAAAGCTCGGGAATATGCTCAATCATACACAAATCTCTCGAATTATACAAAAATGTTCCCTTATCGTTCTCCTCAACGGGGAAGTACTGTCCCTGACGGTTCTCCTCATAAAGATGATATTTCCAGCGGCACGGCTGGGCACAATCTCCACGGTTTGCATCTCTGCCCGTCATATAGCTTGAAATAAGACATCTGCCCGAAAACGATACGCACATAGCACCGTGAACAAAAACCTCAATTTCCAAATCATCGGGTATTTTCGCTCTAAGCTGTGCAATCTCGGGAATACTCATTTCACGGGCAAGCACAACTCTTGTCGCACCCATATTATAGAAAGCGTTTGCCGTCGCATAGTTTACAATTCCTGCCTGCGTTGAAACGTGAATGTCAACTTTCGGAGCATACTTTTTTGCGAACTCCATAACACCCAAATCCGCAATAATGAATGCGTCCGCACCCAATTCCTGAGCTGTAGACATAAACTTCGGAAGCTCGTCAAGCTCGTTATTTCTCGGCAAGGTATTACACGTTATGTAAACCTTAATGCCACGGCTGTGAGCATACTCAATACCCTTTGCCAAATTTTCATCGTTAAAATTTTTTGAAGCCGTCCGCATACCGAACTGTTCTCCTGCAAGATAAACTGCGTCTGCCCCGAAATTAACCGCCGACATCAGACATTCCAAATCTCCGGCAGGTGATAAAACTTCATATTTATTACTCATAATAATATCATCACTCCAAATTAGGCACTGCGGACAACGTCCGCAGGAAATACGTGAAAATACTTCTTGTTAGCCTTACTTCACAAACCCGACCAAAAATTTATTTTAACAATAAAATATTGGTCGGGTACATAAAAGAAATATTTTCAAGAAAACCGCTTTGCATATTGCCTATCTCTGCTCGGCGAAAAATTTAAATATACTTATTACTTCAATCCCGCAAGGCTCATATTATATTCTTGGTCTGCCAAAGTGGTAGCATAGTAAGCCTTAGCCGGCTCTTCATCTGTAGCAGCTTTATGACAGAAGAAGTAGTAATTTGTATCTGCCGGATAGATAGCCGCTTCAATAGCGTCAAGTCCGGGATTACAGTCAGCACCGGCAGGCAAGCCTTTAATCTTGTAAGTATCATACTTACTTTCAAAATTATTCGGCACGGTATTTTGTTTGTAAGGATAATATACTGTCGGGTCTGAACCCAGAGTACCGTTAATATTCTCTCCAAATTCGGTGTAACCGTCCTTTGACACGGTAGCAAGTCTGTTATGGAAAATCGAAGAAATCATCTTCATATCCTCAGTGTCGGCAGCCTCAGCCTGAACCATAGATGCGATAATCATAACCTCGTCCATAGTCATACCTTGTTTCTTTGCCTGCTCCTCGATAGTAAGTTTTTCATACTTTTTCGTTTTCTTTTTGCTCTTGTCGCTGTCTGTATCTTGGGTTGCGGTTGTTGTTTCTTCGCTGTCTTCTTTAACCTCAATTCGATACTTTGTATAGTATACACGAGATTCATAGTCATTCAGGAAACGATATATAGTTGTTTTTGCATGCTCTCCTCTATAGAACTCATAAGTATCCGGGAAGAGATAACCTTCAAGCTTATAATACGTTCCGCTGACATTTTTTCTGCCCTCCGTAAGGAACGGGAAATCCTCATCGAACTCGTCCGAATTGCAAAGCTCCAAGAACAATTCCTTGTTGCATACTTCATTTTCTTCAAGCTTATCGGCAATTTCAAGCACTGTCATACCCTCTGTGAACTGTAGGCTTACGGTATCAACACGGTTAAGGTCGGACTGGAGATAGTTAATGATAGCCTCATAGTCCATATCGTTTTTCATTTCGTACGAACCCTTGTTAAAGCTTGTTCCGTGCTTCGTAATCTTAGTGTAAAGCTTAAAGTAGGACTCACTGCTGATTACACCGTTTTCGTGAAGAATATCGGCAACCGTATCAATAGTTGCGTCCTCGGGAATTTGAATAATAATGCTGCTCTGCTTCTCGTTACCGTCTTCATCAAGCTCAACTTCTCTGTTTCTGCCGAGCAAATCGTTAATTCCGACAAGTAAAAACTCCGCCAAGAACACACCCAGAATGATAACAAGAACACCCCAGACAACTCTGAACACACATCCGTTCTTCTTTGCTTTTTTCTTTTTGCGTTTCTTTTCGGCTTTGAGTGCAAGCTTACGCTGTTTTTCCAATTCTTTTTCGGATTTCTTATCGTCCTCGTCAATTTGTCTTGAGGGTACGGCGAAATTATCGAGGTCACTTTGCGAAACTTCCGTTGATTCCGTATCGTCCTCGAGTTCGTCGGGGAAAATTATATCATCATCGTCGCTGTCATCAAAACCGCTGATATTCAAATTAAAGTTATCAACTTTTTTCTGTCTGTTGGTATCGAGCTTTTTCAACTCGTCGTTTGAATTTAACTCATCACTCATATCAACACAAGTTCTCCTTTTATATTTGTAAAAAATTTAAAACATACTTTCTGCGTGTAAAAAATCAAAATTTAAAATTGAGTTGATATGTGCATTTCTCGCCTGCCGGGGCGTCCCGGCTCGAGCTTTTTCAAC
>CADCHW010000028.1:0-7388 GCA_902801245.1 uncultured Ruminococcus sp. | reverse complement strand
GCTCGAGCTTTTTCAACTCGTCGTTTGAATTTAACTCATCACTCATATCAACACAACTACTCCTTTATATTTGTAAGAAAATTAAAACATACTTTCTGCTTATAAAAAATACCAATTTATCGTAAGCGTAACTTTCGGTCGGGTAGGTGAAGTAAAGTTATAAGAAAAACTAGCTTCACATATTTCCAGCGGACGTTGTCCGCCTTCACGTGTTTCCTGTCGGCGTTGCCGACGTCCGCCTAATATATCTGTCAGTAACAATTACATCAACCGCACGGTCATATTTTCCGTGAGGTAATTTCCATTTAATACAATTGCTGTAGCACAGTCCGACTGTTTCGCCGCCGAACTTTGAAAGAAAACGGTCGTAGTAACCCTTTCCGTAACCGAGCCTGTACCCTTCCGCATCAAAACTTAATCCCGGAACTATACACAGTCCTCTCGACAAATCGGCAACCTTTTTACATTTGCTCTCGACAGGCTCTTTCACACCGAAAGAACCGTCTTCCAAATCGTCCATACTTTCAATATAGTAGAAATCCATTTTGCTGTCCTCAATACACTTAGGCACGGCAACCTTTTTACCGTTCGCCCAAGCCGCACGGATAATCGCATAAGTATCTACTTCCAAATCCTTTGAAACGTATGTAAAGACAGTATCGCATTTTGCGTACTGTCTGAGCGTGAGAAATCTGCTCTGAATTTCCGAATCCATATTAAGCTTGATATGTTCGGGCATTTCGTTCCGCTTGCTCTTAAAGCCGCTGCGGAGGTCGGTTTTTATTTCCCTGATGTCATTATGATTTACGGACATTGCATCGACTTCCTTGTATTATCAGATACTTCCTGACCGCAAAGTTTTGCGGCAATCAGCAAGCCAAACTCAATGGCAGCACCTGCTCCCTTGCCTGTGATAAATTTTCCGTCGGCAACAGCGAAATCGCCCGTAGCCTCCGCACCGTAAAGGTCTTTTTCAAAACCGGGGAAACAAGTAGCTTTTCTGCCGTTGAGCAAGTTTTTATGACCGAGAATTGACGGAGCTGCACATATTGCACAAACATACAAATCATTTTCAACGGCATAATCGATATACTCCTGAACAACTGCGGATTTCTCCAGATTCAAAGTACCCGGCATACCGCCCGGAAGAATAACGGCTTCGAGATTTTCCTTTGTAACCTCGCTGTCTGTAATATCTGCGACAACGGGAACATTGTGAGAGCTTACAACAGTTTTCTCGCCGACACCTACAGTCTTAACCTCAACACCACATCTGCGTAAAACATCAACAGGCGAAAGAGCTTCTACTTCTTCAAAGCCCTGAGCCAAAAATACATATACCATTTTATATCACCTTTCTTTATTTTCAACACTTGAAATACGTGAAGATAGTTATTAGCAATTTTAACTATACGAACCCGACCAAAAGCATTTCTAAACTTATGGTTGAAATTAAATCGTAAATTATCTTTCTTTAACCGGCAATTCGCTTCGCTGTTGCCTATTTTGGTTTTTATTGAAGATATTGTTTTGATGTAAAATTTTATTTTTTGTTCTTTGAAAAGTTTGTTTAGTTTCGCTGAGGGTAGTTTGTTTTTCTTTGATAGTTTGTTCCGTCAGCGACCAAAGGCTCTGCCTTTGGAAACCGCAAGCTTTAAAAAGCTTGACCAAACTTTTAACAAGCTTCGCACCCCATACAACTACAAAATATCATTGACAATTTTCAGGATATCCCCCGAAATCTCCTCAATCCCTCTCGGGTTTGTTCCGTCATCGCACGAAACGACAATCCAGCCGAGTTTTTTCGCTGCATAGACCGCCGACTTTCGGCACTGCTTTAAAAATTCGACATTACTTTCGTGAATATCCTTTTTACTCTCGTCACCGTGATATCTTCTCGATAAAAGCTTCTGCGAAACATCAACCGACATATCAAGATAAATCACCTTATCGGGTTTCGGAACACCGAGTTTATTATACTCGAAATCCTCAATCCAATCAAGGAAAGTATCCCACTCGTTTTCGGGGAGTTTACTCAGCTGATAAATAGCATTGGAGGTAGAATATCTGTCGCAAACAAACACACTGCCGTTTTCATAATCGCTTTTCCAGTCTTTCAGAAAGCCTGCACATCTGTCAACGGCATAGAAGCTTGAAGCGGCATAGGCATTCACACCGCCGGGAGTATCGGAAAACTCACCGCCCAAATACATCTTTACAAGAGCCGACGACGGACTTTCGTAATTTGGAAAGCTGAGTCTGCGGCAATTGATATTTTTATTTTTTATATATTCAAAAAGTCTGTTTGTCTGAGTAGCCTTTCCGCTGCCGTCCAGACCCTCGATAACTATTAGTTTTCCCTGCATACGTTCATTCATACCCCAAACTTCTCCCTCATCTCTTTAGCTTTTCCGCAAGACATTGCCCCCTCGGGACAGCTGCCGTAAAGACACCCCGGTCCTGCTTTTTGGAAAATATGCGGAGCAACTTCTTTCACAAGGACAAGCATTTGCTGTGCCACGTCACGAATTTCCCACTGTGCCCGGTTGCAGCAGCGATGTTCAAAGAAATTCAGCAGGCTTCTTGCATTGAATGTACAAATTATCTTGGTAGTACAAGCATTCGGCAGAATAAAACGTGCGTCCTCGTTTGCTGTTTTTTCAAAAGCGGAAAATTTCTTTTTATCGAAATTCTTAAACGAACTTATAATATCGCTGTCGCTCATATTCGACAATTCGCCGATATTCACGTCACTATTCTCGGCATACTTCTTAATACTCTGAACAATCAAAGCGTCACGAACTTCAACGTATGCTTTTGCTTCAAGTTCCAAAGCCTTTGTATATTTTTCGAGAAGCTCGGGATTCTCCGCAATTGCAGGCGGAGTTACATATTCAAACGAACTTCCGTCAACGTATCTTTGCGACTGCTGACTGTACGACGCTATTCTGTGACGGACAAGCTGATGAGAACAGGCTCTTGAAATACCCTCAATACCGAAAGTAAAAGAAGCGTGTTCAATCGGACTTTGATGCCCGAAAGACGAAAGCATATCGAGAAAGGACGCTGTTTTCTCCTCGGTCAAGCCGTCACGGACAGTTTCTATATCCGATTTGGAATAACAGAGTTTGGCAGACATAGCGACTGTTTGTTCGGGATTGGGAGTATATGCCAGTAATGTAACTTTTGCGGACATCAGTATTCACCGACCTTTGATAAAATTCTTTTCACGTGATTTATTTTTGCATAATATTTTATTATACACAATTTACGGTATTATATTTCCGTAAAACGGCATAAAAAAACAGTATCCACATTTATACGCTATAAAATTATAGCATAAAACAGATACTGTTTTCAAGATAAAAACTCTCTTAATTTTACAAATCTCGCCGAAACAAACTTGTAGAAAATGCTATTTAAGATGAAAGACTAAATTCATATGTTAAATTTTTCTGCGGAAATTGTTTTTCCTGTTTTCTCGTCAATCTCAAACACAACGCAATCCATATGACATTTCCCCTCCGCAAGGTCAAATCTTACAGGAAGCTTATCTTTAAACTTCGCAATCGCAAGCTCCTTTTTAACCCCGAGAACAGAATCGACCGTGCCTGTCATACCAACATCGGTTATGTATCCCGTGCCGTTTTCGAGAATGGTTTCGTCCGCAGTCTGCACGTGCGTATGAGTACCGAACACGGCGGAAATTTTTCCGTCAAGGTAAAATCCGAGTGCTTTCTTTTCGGCTGTAGCCTCGGCATGAAAATCGAGAATTTTTATTTTATACTTTGATGTTTCGTCAAGGATTTTATCTATGGTTTTAAACGGACAGTCGAGCGGTTCAAGGTACATTGTGCCGATAAGATTAATAACGCAAACCTGATATCTGAGCATATCCACAACGGTGTAACCTCTTCCGGGTGTTGTACCCTCGGGGTAATTGGCAGGTCTTATAAGTTCTCTGCAACTGTCATAATATTCGTAGCTCTCTTTTCGTCTGAAAGCGTGGTTGCCCGAAGTAATAACGTCAACTCCGCTGTCGAAAAGATATTTTGCCGAAGCCGGAGTAATACCGTTGCCGTCCGAGGAATTTTCTCCGTTAGCTATAACAAAATCGATGTTATTCTTTCTTTTGAAATTCGGAAGAGTTTTCATAAGATATTTACAGCCGACCGAGCCGACGACGTCACCAATGCAAAGAACTTTCATAATACTCTACAATCTGCCTTTCTTTATTTTTAACACGTTTTTTTAACACGTGAAGATAGCTATTCGTTTTCTAACTATGCGAACCCGACCAATAATTTTTTTAATGAGGTAGTTTTTGACCGACTTATCAATACAATATACTACTTAATACTACTTAATAATTACACATCAAATCCGCTATAGCAAACCAACTGCCGAACATCAAGAACCAAATAATTACGCATTACGAATTACGCATTAAATAAGATTCAGTTACATTATAACATCTTTTAACTTCAATATCAACAAAAAAATTCGGTAACAATCAAAATAATGACTGTTACCGAATTTTCACGGCTTAATTGCCGATATTACTTGTTTGCAAGGTACTCTTTGATTTCACCGAGAACCTCGTCCGCATCAAGACCGTGAACCATACAAGCTTCTTCAAGCGATTCTCCGATAGATGACGGACAACCTACGCAGTGCATTCCGCTTCCCATAAGAACTACGGCAATTCCTCTGTCATATTCAAGCATTTCTCCCATAGTGGTTTCTTTAGTGATTTCCATAAAATATCTATCCTTTCAAATTATATTCACCCACAAACCGAATTTAAAACTGTAATCCCGACCTGTAAGCCTTATATAACTATTATAACCTATTTTCGCCGTAATTTGTTTCCAATTCGTAAATTTTTCGGCGAAAGACTGAGAGAATACGTAATTATGACAGTTGAAAAGTTAATTGTTTATGAAAAATTCAGCCTTATTTCATTTACCCAATCAAAAATTTATTTTAATAATAAAGTATTTGTCGGGTTCGTGAAGTTTGATTTTAAATGACTATCTTCACGTGTTGCCCGTCGCCGTTCGGCGACCTAGCCGATGAACATTTGTGTCCAGTAGTTGCCATCGGCTACATAGCCTACACCGATTTCCGTAAACGATGAATTAAGAATATTCGCTCTGTGACCCTCGGAGTTCATCCAACCGTTCACAACCTCTTCGGGAGTTCTCTGACCCCTTGCGATATTCTCGCCTGCTGTACGGAAGCTTATTCCAAACTTCTTCATCATATCAAAAGGACTTCCGTAAGTCGGTGACGTATGACTGAAATAATTCTTATCTTTCATATCCTGCGACTTAAGTCTTGCCACTGCCGAAAGCTCCGTGTTAAGCTTCAATGCCGACAAGCCGTACTTTGCACGCTCAACATTAACAAGCTCAACAACTCTCTTCTCGTACTCCGATACACCGCTGTCGGATTTACCCTCCGAAACAACCTCCGAACTTGAAGTATCCTCTTTCGGAACACTTGGTGTAACGGGCTTGCTTTCCGTATTAGCGTTAGTGTCTTTATTATCAGCAGGCTTGCTGTTAGTGTCTGGCTTTTGAACGTTTCTGCCGTCAAGACCAAAAGCTTTGAGAATATCGTCTATATTCTCGTAATCTCCGTAAGTAATCGTATACTTTCCGTTTCCGCAGTTTCCGTTCACAATACAGTCATTGATATCAATGCCGTACTTGTCAAGCTCCTCTTTAAGAACGTCGCTGTCGCATTCGCCGTTCTCGCAGGTCTTGTTCTCCTCGCACTCGCCGTTTTCGCATTCGTTACTGCTTGTGTCACAGTTTGAAGTATACTTGCCGTTTTCCTCTGTGCCGGCGGTGTTTTTATCCTTCTCGGTTTTGCTTGATGTGTCGTCTGTTTTGCAGTCGTTATTCACAACCTTAACAGCCGTTTTAACATTGCTGCACTCCGTTACGCCTTTAACCTCTTTACCGCAGTCGCTGCCGTCATCATTCGACTTCGACGCAACGTCATTCAAAATCGACTTGATAACATCAACATCGGAACTGCAATTGCCTGTATCGCTCACGCAGTTACCGTCCGAAACACAGCTTACATCATCAATGATACTCTGAATATCTTCACAGTTTGTGTCGCAGCTTTCAAGAGCCGAACAAACCTCGTCAACCGTACATGTTCCGTCCGAGATAAGGCTTTTGAGTTCATCGGAACTGCAATTTCCGTTCTCAATCAAAGCTTTCAGCACATCTGTATTTGTATTGCACTGTTCGATAAGACCCTGCAAATCAACACCGTTCAGACCGCAATCGTTTGAAGCTGCCGAACAATCGGCTGTTGTGCAGTCGGTGGGTACGGTCGGGCAATCGGTGTTAGCTTTAACCAAGCCGTTTGCACCTGTAGCAAGGAGCAGCGTACTCAAAGCGGCGGCGGACATTCTTAACAGTCTATTCATAAAATAACCTCCTAAAATAGACTAACTCAACCGATACAAAACCAAGTTGAGTTTTAAAAGTATAGTGTACCAAAGCCGTTATTCATCGGCTTTATGTCTATTATTATACTAGGTTATTTGTTGAATTTCAACATATAAGTTATGGGTATAGCGGTTATATTTGGTATATATGACTGTTGGACGACATAAAAAACGCTTGCAATCGCAAGCAAATTAAAGTATAATAAAATCAGGAGGTGTTATTTATGGCAAATACAACTGCTGTTTACGCTCGTATTGATACAACATTGAAAGAAAATGCGGAAAGCATTCTTTCACAGCTCGGGATAACTCCGTCAAGTGCGATTCAAATGTTATACAGTCAGATAGTACTTTTGAACGGTATGCCCTTTATGTCCGATGAAGAGATTAACAAAGAGCTTGAAAAGGCACGGCAATCTATAGAAAACGACAGATGTTATTCCGTTGAAGAGGTTGACGAAGAATTGGCGAAGGAGTTTGGAATTTGATAGAATTTTCATAGCTCACCGCCATTTTCAAACAATTCGGTTATTTCGGCATCTAAGATGTCAAAAACCTTGTCGAAATTTTCAGGTAATATCAATTTTTCTTTTGCTATACCAATACGTTTTGATACGTCTGTTTGCGGTAAAAGTGTTACCTTTGCAATATCTGTTCCATTTTTTGAAATAAATAATTCCTCTTCTTCTCTGTTAGCAATCATTTTTAAGAATTTATAAACATCTTCTTTTGATTCAAAGATATTTATATTAATAAAATCAATCCCTGCCTTGAAACTTATTGTTCTCGGACAGGGATTTTTTATTTTTATAGAGAGAAGTTTATCTTCTCGCCGCTCGGCAATTCGCTTCGCTGTTGCCTGTTTTTGTTTTAAACGAAAGTTATATTTTTATGCGTATTGTTTTTATTTTGTTCC
>CADCHW010000027.1:4090-45964 GCA_902801245.1 uncultured Ruminococcus sp. | reverse complement strand
TTGAAAACCGCTTGATTCACCGTCTGTCGGGTCTTTGGTTTTCTTGCCCCTCTTGAAGAGTGCTTATCTATAATATCAAATTCTTCGAGGTTTGTCAACGGGTTTTCTGAAAATTTTCTTTAATTTTTTCGATTCGTACAATATGATGTATTTCTGTTTTTTCAAACCAAAAAAATTTGTAGAATTTTATCATTTTCTTATTGACTGGAAAATCATTTTGTTTTATAACTTTATTTTATCTCCTCAAACTCAAAATTATACGGATTAATATATTTTATCCCCTTTTCAATTTTACCGTAAAGCTCAAAATCAAACGGAATATCATTATTATAAAGAAAACTGTCATCTATAAAAGCAACATCATCTACATACTCCTTTAAAACACTTTCCTCACAGTAATAGTGTTCGCAGTATTTTTCTATAAAAACATTGTTATCTTCCAGAAGCTTTGCTATACTTTCGGGGCAGCCGTTCATAAGCAATGCAACAGGAAACATACTGCAAAGATAACCATAATAATCGGTCACGGTTTTTCCGTCGGTTTCGCTTATGAGATACCAATTACGGCGGCTGTCGTCCTCTAATCTGCACCACATTTTGTTTATAGTTTCAAGCTTATCGGCAATATCATTTGAATGATAATTTTTTGATTGTTTGACAGCTGTTTCAAATACTTTTGAAATATCCCTGCACACAGATGAACACATTACTTTCCCTCTCTCCTTTTTGCGAATTTTCTAATCAAAATTTCATAAACTTCGGTAACCATAAAGCCGACCGCATAGCATAAAATATCCGATAAGTCAAATTTTGTACCAATAGCAATACGGACATTTTCATTTGTAATATTAAGCTTATCAACAATATTTATCCCCTGCATTATCTCAACAAACACCGCAAACAGGAATACCGCAGCACTTAACCACGGAAATTTTTCGGGTATAATAATTCTTATATATGTATAAATTACCATCACGACAAGCATATCTCCGACATACCCACGCACAAATCCGTGAGCAAATTTGCCTATCAAAACTTCAATCCCGACTAAAATTATAAATGCAATTAAATATAATATTCTTTTCTTCATAATTTGTTTTTCCTTTTAATACGCAAAAATTCCCCTCACTAAGCAACGTAACGCAAAGCAAGGGGATTTTCTTATTCGTCGATTTCCTCAAAGAAGCCTATTCTTCTGAAACGGTTATATCTGTTGTCGAGAAGTTCGTCTTTTGACAAATCCATAAGAATTTTCAAATCCTTTTTAATCTGATGTCTTATAGAGTTGCACATCTTATCGAAGTTATCGAAATCCTCCGTGATAATGCCCTCGATAACCTTGAACTCTCTCATATCGCTTGCAGTGATTTTCAGACAAGCCGCCGCATCTGCAACTTTTCCGCTGTCTTTCCAAAGGATACTTGCACAGCCCTCCGGAGAAATTACGGAGTACACGGCATTTTCAAGCATATAAACCCTATCCGCCGTAGCAAGTGCCAAAGCTCCGCCGCTTCCGCCTTCGCCGATAACAAATGTAATTACGGGTGTATTAAGACCCATCATTTCGAGAATATTTTCGGCAATAGCCTGACCCTGTCCACGTTCCTCGGCTTCTGCTCCGCAGAACGCACCCAATGTGTCTACAAAGCAAATAACGGGGCGGTGGAACTTCTCTGCCTGTTTCATAAGGCGGAGAGCCTTTCTGTAGCCCTCGGGCTTAGGACAGCCGAAATTCTTTGCAAGTCTGCTCTGTAAATCCGTGCCTTTATCTATGGCAATAAAGGTTGCGGGGATTCCGTCGTCAAGATAGCCGATACCGCTGTAAATAGCCGCATCATCGCCGTAACGTCTGTCGCCGTGGAGTTCTATTATATCTTTGAAAATTTCGTTCACATACGCACTGCCGGTGGGTCGTGTGCTTGCTCTTGCTGTTTTCAGTTTTTCATACGGTGTCATAATCAATCGTTCCCACCTTTCTTTGAATGAATACCCAGTAAGTTAGACAATGTTTCTCTGAGCTTCTCTCTGGGAACTATTGCGTCTACAAAGCCGTGTTCAAGCAAGAACTCCGCACTCTGGAAATTATCGGGAAGCTTTGACTTTGTTGTCTGCTCGACAACTCTTCTTCCTGCAAAACCGATTAACGCTTTAGGTTCGGCAAGAATAATATCGCCCTGCATAGCAAAGCTTGCCGTACAGCCGCCCGTTGTGGGGTCGGTGAGAACGGTTATGTACAGATTGCCTGCGTTTGAATGACGTTTAACCGCACCGCTGACTTTCGCCATTTGCATAAGCGACACAATACCCTCCTGCATTCTCGCACCGCCCGAAGCCGTGAAGCCGATTACAGGCAGACTGTTTTCGGTTGCGTACTCAAAAATTGATGTGATTTTCTCGCCGAGAACAGAACCCATACTAGCCATCATAAATCTTGAATCCATTACGAAAAACGCAAACTCCTGACCGTTGATTTTTGCAGTACCGCAAACAACGGCATCTTTTTCGTTTGTGGATTTTTTAGCCTTTTCAAGCTTTTCGGCATAATTCGGGAACTCAAGGAAGTCAACGCTTTCAAATGTATCGAACATCTCCGTGCAGGATTTTTTATCGCACAAAGATTTTATTCTTTCCTTGCCGCCCATACGGAAATATTTACCGCACTGGGGACATATCATATTATTTTTAAGCAGCTGGTGCTTAGAACTTTCGTTATTGCAGCCTTTGCAGACAAGAGTAACATTCTCAGTGCTTTTGATTAGAGAATCAAGGTCTGTCTGCGGCTGACCCGTGAGGTTTTTAAAAAAATTAGTAAATACGTTTGCCATTACATCAAAACCTTTTTATTAAAAAATCTTACATCACGCACTCTTCCGAAGTGCGGTTTGAGTGCGTGATTTTTTGGCTGTACCGTTATATTATTTTAAAAGTGCAAATGAGAACTGAGCACTTACGCAAAGCTTGCCGTCAACATATGCCTTGCCCTCCGCAAAGTAGAACGGACCTTTGTTTCTTGTGATTTTGCACTCTGTTTCGATAGTATCTCCGGGGAGAACCTTATTCTTGAACTTAACCTTGTCAAGTCCTGTAAAATACGGTGTAGAACCGTTCGACACATCTGCCAGAAGCACACAGCTTGACTGTGCCATAATCTCGCAGAGGATAACTCCCGGAACTACCGGATTGCCCGGGAAGTGACCCTGCAAGAACCACTCCTCGCCGGTTATATGCTTTTTGCCGTAAGCCACACCGTCTTTAACCTCTGCTTCATCGATAAGAAGCATATTGTCACGGTGAGGAATTATATTTTTTATCTCTTCAATGTTCATCTTTTAGTCCTCCACAAGCTTAAATGCCAAGCAAGCGTTATGACCGCCGAAGCCTAAGTTGGTTGAAAGTGCAAGGTCAATCTCTGTTTCAACAGCTGTATTCGGAGTGTAGTTGAGGTCGCACTCTTCGTCGGATTCCAAGAGATTAATTGTCGGCGGAACAATATTGTTTCTGAGTGCCTGAATAGCTGTGATAGCTTCAATCGCACCTGCCGCACCGAGCATATGACCCGTCATTGACTTTGTGGAGCTGATATGGAGTTTATACGCATCGTCGCCGAAAACATTCTTGAATGTCTTTGTTTCGGTAAGGTCGTTCAAGTGAGTGCTTGTGCCGTGAGCGTTTATGTAGATTTTACTTGCATCTACATCACCCAAATCCTTGATAGCCTCTCTTACAGCATTAGCCGTACACTGTGCTTCGGGGTCGGGAGAAGTCACGTGATAAGCATCGCAGGTTGAGCCGTAGCCGACAACCTCGGCGTAAATCTTTGCACCTCTTGCCTTAGCATGTTCGTAATCTTCAAGAATAAGAGCCGCCGCACCCTCGCCGAGAACGAATCCCTGTCTTCTTTTATCAAACGGCACGGAAGCGGTGTCACGAGTTTCGGCAGCCGACAATGCTTTACATTGACCGAAGCCTGCAACGGTCAACGGATTTATAGCCGCTTCCGAACCTCCGCAGATAATAGCATCGGCATAGCCGTGCTTAATAGCTCTGTACGCTTCGCCGACAGCGGTCGAGCCTGTGGCACAAGCTGTGGAAACAGCCATATTTGCACCTTGAGCCTTAAAAGCAATAGCGATATTTCCTGCTGCAATATTATAAATCATTTTGGGGATAAAGAGAGGAGAAACTCTTCTCGCACCCTTTTCAAGAAAAGTGGAATGTTCCGATGTAAAAGTATCGAATCCGCCGATACCCGAACCGAAATAAACTCCGAAACGAGTCGGTTCTACATTACCGATAATTCCGCTGTCGTCAACGGCTTCCTTAGCCGCATAAACTCCGTACTGTGAGAAAAGATCCATTTTACGGAGCTGGCTCTTCTCAATGGCTGTGGTAAGGTCAACATTTTTGACCTCGCCTGCAAACTTATATTTTGAATCGGAGATATCAAACTTTGTAATTAAATCAATACCGTTGACACCCTTAACTGCGTTTTCCCAGTATTCCTTGGCATTATTGCCAATCGGGGTGAGTGCACCCATACCGGTTACAACTACTCTGTTCATTTCCTTTCCTCCTTTGCGGACAACGTCCGCACGATACACGTGAAGACAGTCTTTTTAAACAATAACTTCACGAACCCGACCGAGAATCGGTCTTAGTCGGGAGTTTTATAACAACTTCATTCAGTGCGATAACATTCACACCAAATACTTCTATAGATAATATTAATGAAGTGTTGCTCTGCAACACGAACCGCCTTATTATAAATTTAATGGCTATAAACAAGCCTGTCAAGAAAGACAAACTTTCCCATACAAAAAACATGTGCGAAGCACACTTAATTTTGCGTAAGCAAACCTTCATGTGCCGACAGGCATACTTCATGTGCTTTGCACACTTCATTAATTTCAAATTGCCTGCAATTTGAAATTTACATTGCAAGTCCACCGTCTACTCGGATAACCTCGCCCGTAACGTAGGACGCATCGTCCGAACACAGGAACGATATAACATTTGCAACGTCCTCGGGAAGTCCGCCTCTCTTCATGGGAATTGCATTTGTAAACTGCTCCTTAACCTTGTCGCTGAGGGCATTTGTCATATCGGTCATAATATATCCCGGTGCAACTGCATTCACGGTTACACCTCTGCCGGCTAGCTCTCTTGCAACGGACTTTGTAATTCCTATAACTCCTGCCTTTGAGGCGGAATAGTTAGCCTGTCCTGCATTACCCTGAAGACCTACTATCGACGATACATTAACAATTCTTCCTGCACGCTTTTTCATAAAATGCGTATAGGTGTGCTTAATCATATTGAACGTACCCTTAAGGTTTACGTTGATGACAGAATCAAAATCAGCTTCACCCATTTTGATTACAAGCTTATCTCTTACGATACCTGCATTGTTTACGAGAATATCAATACCGCCGAACTCCTCGATAACCTTGTCAACTGCCGCTTTCGACTCCTCGAAGTTTGACACGTCACAGTAGTAAAGTCCTACCTTAACTCCAAGTGCTTCAAGCTCTTTCTTGGCATTCTCGCCCTCGGCTGTATCACCGACATAGAGAACGGCAATATTCGCACCCTGAGAAGCGAGTTTTTTTGCAACCGCAAGTCCGATACCTCTTGATGCACCCGTAACTACGGCTGTTTTATTTTCCAAACTCATTGTATGTGTTCCTCCGTTTTTAATCAGCGGTTAATCAATCTAACCTCTGATAGCTTTTATATATCTAAAGCGTCAAGTGTTTCCTTATTGTCAACATTGAAAACCTTGACATCACCGTTAATTTTCTTGATAAGACCAGAAAGTGTTTTACCCACACCGACTTCGATAAAAGTATCAACACCCTCTTTGATAAGATTTTCAACAGTTTTCTGCCACTGAACAGGACTTATAACCTGAGCCTTGATAAGCGACCTGTAGTCTTTGCTGAAATCGTCGCTGCCGTAAGGTCTTGCTGTAACGTTGCTGTAAAGCGGCACGTTCGGTTCGCCGATACTGATATTTTCAAGGTACTCGCCCAGACCCTTAGCCGCACTGTTCATAAAAGGCGAATGGAATCCGCCGCTTACGGCAAGCTTAACTCCTCTGCCCTTTTCAGCTTTAACGGCTTCTGCGAATTTATCCGCATTTTCTTCGGAAGTAGCGACAACTGTCTGTGCAGGACTGTTATAATTTACGGGATAAGTATCCTCAAACTTTGCTGCAATCTCCTCAACCTTTTCGGGAGGAAGCTTCAAAACTGCAACCATTGTACTTTTTCTTTCGTTTGCGGAAATATCCATAAGCTCGCCACGCTTGCATACAAGCTTAAAAGCCTCTTCGTAACTGAGCATTCCCGAAAATCCCAGACCTGCAATCTCACCCAGAGAAAAACCAGCAACATAGTCGGGTTTAATACCTTTTTCGACTACAGCCGCAGCCGCCGCCAAATCCACCGTGAAAACGCACGGCTGAGTATTTACAGTTCTGTTGAGAACCTCTTTGTCTGCTTCAAAGCACTGAGCGGAAGTACCCTCACGAATGCTGTCCGCCATATCGAAAACAGCCTTTGCGGCAGGCGAGCAATCGTAAAGTTCCTTGCCCATACCTGTGTACTGAGCCCCTTGACCCGAGAAAACAAATGCTATTTTACCCATTTGGACGCACCTCCCAAAAGCTCTTCTGCCTGTGTGAAGATTTCCGTTATAATCTCTTCGGCAGTCTGTTCTTTAGTGATAAGACCCGAAATCTGACCTGCAAGTACAGAGCCGTTCTTAACGTCACCCTCAACAGCGGCTTTTCTCAAAGCACCGACACCGAGGTTTGCGACTGTTTCGGAAGTTGCTTCGGGAGCATACTCTTCCTTAATGAAGTTTCTTGTGAAAGCATTTTTAATGCCACGGCAAGTATTTCCGCCGAAACGTCTGCCTGTTGTCGCCGTGGAAATATCGGTCGCCTTGATAACTGCGTCTTTATAGTTCTGATGAACGCCGCATTCTTTCGCAACAAGGAATCTTGTGCCGAGCTGAACACCGCTTGCACCGAGCATAAATGCCGCTGCAACTCCTCTGCCGTCACCGATACCGCCTGCCGCAATGACAGGGATATTCACAGCATCAACAACCTGCGGAACAATAGCCATAGTCGTAAGCTCACCTATGTGTCCGCCCGACTCCTGACCCTCTGCAACTACAGCGGTTGCACCGCATTTTTCCATTTTCTTAGCCATTGAAACGGACGCAATAACGGGAATAACCTTAATTCCTGCTTCAATCCACATCTCCATAAATTTTGAAGGACTGCCTGCACCTGTCGTAACAACGGGAACTTTCTCCTCTGCCACAACCTTAGCCACTTCTTCCGCATGGGGACTTTGAAGCATAATATTAACACCGAACGGCTTGTCTGTAGCCGCTTTGGCAATTTTAATCTGTTCACGCAAATAATCGCTGTCTGCATTCATAGCCGAAATAATGCCCAGACCGCCTGCATTTGAAACTGCTGCGGCGAGCTTTCCGTCGGCAATCCATGCCATACCGCCTTGGAAGATAGGGTACTTTATTCCGACAGCTTCACAAATCGGAGAATTAATCATTGATTTACCTCTTTTATTCTAAAATATTTATAACTTTTTCATTATAATAAAGACTATAGACTTAATCGGCAATAAAAAGCCTTATAAGTCTACCTCGAATTTCTTATCATTATATTATTGTCAATTAAGAAAAATCTCCGCCCGAGGTTGAACAAATTTCACAACAGTAAAGGAATGTACTAAACAGCCTATGAAAGAACTCGGCATAAATAGTTTTAAAATTCGGGCGGAGAATGGTCTGTATTAAGAAAACTCAATGGTTTTCCTAAAAAGCTAAGTTATTATTGGTTAATAATTAACCAATCTTTGCCTCAACAGCAGCAACAAGGTCGCCAACTGTCTTTGTATCGGCAGAAGCCTCGAATTCAATATCGAATTCGTCTTCAATGCTCATAGCGATTTCAGTGATATCGAGGGAGTCAATGCTCAAATCCTCGAACTTTGTGTCTTCCTTAATCTCGGAAACGTCAACGTCAATTTTCTCTGCAATTAATTCTGCAACTTTCTCAAATACCATAGTAATGTACTCCTTATAAGTTATTTTTTACTTTATATATTAACGCAGCCCCTAAAAAACCACGCCAATTTCAATGCGTAATTATGCAAAGGAAAGTTTTTCTTCCTGTTTAGGTTTGCTTTTTAAAAACGGGTAAAGTTCATTTTATGAAACCTTATTATTAAAGAAAGACCAACTTCCGCCCGCAAAATTATTCTTTATGCTTTATTCTTTATTCTTTACTTCCGGTCGGGTACGTGAATTTTCGTAAATCAAAGACTATCTTCACGTATCTCCTGCGGACGTTGTCCGCCGTTGTCCGCCGTTGCCCGCCGCTACCATTCAAAGACGGTTGCTCCGCTGGAAAGTCCTCCGCCGAATGCCGCAAGAAGAACTTTATCTCCTCTTTTAAGCATTCCTTTTCGGTTCATCTCGTCAAGTGCTATCGGTACGCTTGCTCCCGATACATTTCCGAAACGCTCAATGTTTACATACCATTTCTCTATGTCAATACCTGTCTTGGGCTGTGCAAAATCGATAATTCTCTTGTTAGCCTGATGAGGTACTACAAAATCAATGTCGTCTTTTGTAAGACCCGTTTTCTCAAAAAGCTCCTTAATATCGTGAGTAATTGAGTTTACAGCGAACTTAAATGTAGCCTGTCCGTTCATATAAAGATACGGATGTTCCTGCTCTACCTTGTAAAAAGGCGAACAGCCGTCCTTTGCCGGAATGTTGATAACATCGTTGCCGCCCTTTGCGTGGATAACTGAATCATAATAACCCTCTTCCGACGCTTCAAGAACAACAGCCGCAGCACCGTCGCCGAAAATAACGCATGTACTTCTGTCCGACCAGTCGAGCAGCTTACTCATACGCTCCGCACAAACAACAAGAACTTTCTTCGCACGCTTTCTCTCTATGTAGCCCATAGCCGTTTCAACAGCGAAGAGGAATCCCGAACACGCAGCACTTACGTCAAACGCAACGCAGTCGCCGATTTCAAGTCTGTTCTGAATCATACAGGCAAGCGACGGACATGCCGTATCACTTGAAATAGTGGCTGCAACAATCAAATCGATTTCATCGCTTGAAATACCTGCATTCTCAACAGCAGCTCTTGCAGCTTTCTCACCCATATCAAGAGTTGTGTCATTTATGCTTACTCTTCTTTCCTTAATGCCGACACGCTTTGAAATCCACTCGTCGGAGGTTTCAACGATTTTTGCCATATCGTCATTAGTGACAACATTATCGGGAACATAACTGCCTGTTCCTATAATTTTTCATTTCTTCTAAAAACTGTCTACAATAATTAGTACCCGTTTTTTTGAAAAAGTTACACTCTATCGGAAAAATTTTTTAAAAGTTTTTCCGAAAAAATCTCATATATTTAGTATAAACTATTTCATCGTAAAGTGCAATATAAATTTTATAAAAAATTTAATTTTTTTATCTGATTTTTAAAATTCAACACCTGTTAAACCCAATAAGAATTTTACCAAAAAAATGTAGATAATCTTTTAACAAACCAAACATTTATTATGAACAGAATTAAAGAAGAAATTTATTTCCCAAAGAAAAATAAAAAGCACTCCGAAAAAATTTTCCCGAAGTACTTGACATTTTTTATTATTGATGTATAATATAAATAGAATGTTGGGTTTGCACCGCATAAGCGGTCGCTCCCGTTTAGAGTGTTTAAGAAAAACACCGTCACGTTTGGGAGTTGTGGGCGGTGTTTCTCTTATTTTAAAAACAAGAGACCCTTTCGGGAACTCGAAGCAGCCTTTATTAGGAGATTACGGGGTAGGCTGCATAAAAACGAATCAACGCTTGAAACGTCGGTATGAAACCAAACGAACAAGTGTGATAGCATAATGTATTGCGTACAGCATTGACTGTACAAACATTAGGATTATATCCATACTATCACCCTCCCTTCTCGGGGAGCAAACCGCCTACACTTAAACGTGCAGAACCCAACATCTCGTATTTTATCACAAAAAATTTTATTTGTCAATATTTTGTAATGAATTTGTTGTTTTTTAAGTACTCCGAAAAAATTTGTAGCTGTACGGTTGGCGAAACTTGTTAAAGTTTGGTCAAGCTTTTCAAAGCTTGCGGGTCAAGGGCAGAGCCCTTGTCACTGACGAAACAAATTATCGTAGAAAAATATAAAAATAAAAGCATATACAAAAACGTATCTATCTGTACAAACCAACAAAGACAACAGCGTAGCGAATTGCCGGTCAAAGAAAGATAACCTACGATTTGATTTCAACCGTACAGGTAGAAAAATTTTCCCGAAGTACTTTTATTATTGATGTATAATAAATATTGGGTTCGCACCGCATAAGCGGTCGCTCCCGTTTAGAGTTTTAAGAAAAACACCGCCACGTTTTGGAGCTTTGGGCGGTGTTTCTTTTATTTTATAAAAATAAAATTGCTCAATTACAGCTTGACAGGAGCTTCCCTGTTGACAGAGTTTTCTTTAGATATTATAATTATAGATAACAACAATTTTTTAATCCGAGGTGTATTATGAGTAAACGTAAAAATAGGATAGTTCCCTTTTTCACGGCAATAGTGATTGCCTTGTCCTGTGCAGCTGCTTTAGTCGGCTGCGGTGAGAACAATACCGACAACACAAGCAGTACCGTTACCGAAAAAGAATCGACCGACCTTTCAATTTACTACTTCAATGCAGGCAAAGCCGATGCCTGTGTTATCTCCGACGGCAATAACAATGTTATGATAGACACCGGTGAGAGTACACTTTCAAATGAAATTTCTTCATACTTCGATGAACATAATATTACAAACCTCGATTATCTGATAATAACACACTTTGACAAAGACCACGTTGGCAGTGCTTCTTCCGTCATTGACAATATCGAGGTTGACAACGTTCTCCAAAGCAATGTCCCCAAAGACAGCGAATTTTACGAAAACTATCTCAGTTCGCTTGAAAAGAAAAACATCACTCCGACAACAGTATCGGGAGATTATGAGTTTACGCTTGGAGATATGAACTTCACCGTGAACGGTCCGGACAAGGTTTACGACAGCAACGAGAGCAACAATTCCTCTCTTATAACATCATTGATTTACGGTGACACAAGCTTTATCTTTATGGGCGACGCACAGAACGACAGGTTAAAGGATTTTATAAGCACAAACACAGCACAGTATGATTTTGTGAAGATACCCTATCACGGAAATTTCCAGAAAAAGCTTGACGACCTGCTTGAAAGCATTAATCCGAAATATGCCGTTATCACATCTTCCGAAGACCAGCCCGAAGAGGATAAAATGATTGAACTTTTAGATGAAACAGGAATAAAATATTATCTCACAAGACAGTGTGCTGTTCAAATATATTCGGATAAAGAGAATATAACCATTAATCAATAAGCGGACAACGCCCGCAGGAGATACGTGAAGGCGGGCAACACCCGCTAGAGATACGGGAAGATAGTCTTTTTAAGGAATAACTTCACGAACCCGACCGAGAATTTTTTATAAAGTTTTTTGGTATGATTGTTATTGCACTAAATAAAGTTGGTCAAAAACTACCGCTTTTAGATTAACTATCGGTCGGGTAATAAAAGTTACGGATAAAACAAACTATCTTCACGTGTTAAAAAAGGGGGTCTTTCATTGCGTGACGAATACGAAATGATATGTAAAAAATACTATAACCGTGTATATCTGTTCATATTCAAGCTGTGCGGCAGCAAGGAGTTGACGGAAGACCTCACTCAGGAAACATTCTATCAGGCTTTCAAGTCGCTTCACCGCTATAAGGGCAGCAGCGATATGTTTACATATATTGCATCTATAGCAAAGCATATGTATTTCAAGCATTTAAAAAAAGACAAGCATTTCGGCAAGTCTGTTGATATTCTGGATATATCGGATTTTCTCACAGATGACGGAGCGTTAAATCCCGAATATATTTACGAGCAGACCTCGGAGCAAATGAAAGTAAGAGAGCTTCTCGACACTCTTCCCGACAAGTACAGAGATGTTATTTTATACAGAATATACGCAAATATGACATTCTCTCAGGTTGCCGACGCTATGAACGTAACGGAAAATTCGGCTAAGGTATTATTTTTCAGAGCAAAAAAGAAATTATCGGAGGAACTTACAAATGGAGATTACTTGTGACATTGCAATGGATTTAGTGGATATTTACACAAGCGGAGCGGCAAGCGAGGAAACGGAAAATGCCGTCAGGGAGCATTTGAAGACCTGCAAGGACTGCCGAAGTTTTTTTGACAGCTACAGAAAAAATTTTGACGAACAGAAAAAGAACCAAAAGAAAAACAAATACATAAAGGTTGAAACAAGTCCGTATATTGCCGACGAAATTTTAAGCGAAAGCATTAAGAAGCTTTCAAAGAGAATGAGAACAAGGAGAATTATTTCAAATACTGTCGGAATTGTTTCAATTGTAATGGCTGTTATTTTTGGGATAATTGATTTAGTGGGCAGCGTCCGCAGGAAACACGCACCCTAACTTTTTAAGGAGGTTTAAAATATTATGACTAACGAAAATATCATTAACCATATACATACTTTGTTATGGGAGTATACAGCAAATTATGTTGAAACCTCGGAGGATTCCAAAACAAAGCTTTACACAATTGCAGTCGAGAATAATTTTTCCCGATACAGTCCAAACTGCGGCGATACCATTGAACAGCTTGATATCAAGGAATGTGATGATTTTGACATCACGGATTACAAGGTTATCGGAGATAGGATTATTGTTTCGTTTGAGATGATTTTTATTGCAATCGTAAACAATGACGACAATGAGCGATTTTATCATATAGAGGGTACTGCCATCGGAACTCTTTCCGTGCCGTCCGGTGACAATTTCGATTTTGAACGTTATGATTTTGATGATATGAATAAACCTCAGCTTTTTGAGTATTTCGATATTATCAAAGATATTGATTTGCATTTTGAAGATGTCGAGTATATGGGAGAGTAATGATTTGACATACAAATGATTTAAATCATTTGGGAGTTTTTAAAATGAAATATGAAGAGCAAATAGGAGATTTATTCTCCTGCCCCGAAGAATACTATCTTGCACACTGTATCAGTGCGGATTTTGCTATGGGTAAAGGGATAGTTGTTGAATTTAACAAACGTTACGATATGAAGAATATTCTCAAAAAGACATATCCCGATTATCTTGCACAGTGGAAAGCGGACGGTCGAAAATTCGACTGTATTCTTGTCGGGAGAGTTTTCAACCTTATCACAAAGGAAAGATATTTCAACAAACCGACTTACGAAACATTGAGAGGTTCACTTGATAAAATGCTCACTCTTTGTAAAGAAATTTCCGTGAAAAAGGTTGCAATGCCCGTTATCGGCTGCGGACTTGACCGTCTGAAATGGGATAAGGTCAGCGAAATTATCAAGGAAACATTCGGTGATACCGACATTGAGATTATCATTTACAAACAGGAGTGAAACAAAATGAGCTATGATTTAATGGTTTTTGAGAAGAGCAAAGCACCGCATGAACGTGAAAAGTTTATGGAGTGGTATTTTGAACAGACAGAGTGGAGTGAAAACCGTGACTACGACAGCATAGAGGGAACGGCAGACAAGCTCAAATCGTGGTTTATGGAAATGATTGAAACATTTCCCCCTATGAACGGAGAATTTTCGGACGACAGCAATTTTGACAACCCCGACAAGGAAAGCTATGTCACGGACTACTGCATAGGCAATGACGTAATTTACACTGCTTTTGCGTGGAGTGTATGCGAAGAAGCGTACAGTAAAATGCGTGAGCTTGCCCAAAAGCACGATGTCGGATTTTTTGACGTAAGTGCCGATAACGGAGAAATTCTGTTTTGGGAGTAAAATAGGTGGAGAGTGATTTTTATGATTTATGAACTTACCGAAGACTACAGCGGATTTTCCGACACCGAATATTTGAAGCTCGGAGAGGGCAGAAAATATTTTGTTTTAAAAACTCCGTACCCATATATTATCATTGAGGTTGAAAGCACTTCAAATCCGTTTGACACGGCTTGCATATTTGGAAAATATCTTTGTATCGGGATTTACGAAAAAATCGCATTTGTTGATTTGGAAACACTGCGTGTTCGTATTGATGAAATCGGCAGTTGGTATTTTGGTTACTTCGATATTTACAACGATACACTGTTTGTTTCGTCCGATAGAGGTATAACGGCTTATGACAAAGATTTGAACATTCTCTGGAAAAACGCCGAACTTGCTTGTGACGGTGTTATCGTTCATGGTATATCCGATGACGGAAAATATTTAAACGTTTCGTGTGAAATTGACCCTCCCGGCGGCTGGGTTGATAAAAAGGTTGACATTACAAACGGCATTGCTCTATAATAAAAACGGTCTGTGGCATTATCTCCACAGACCATTTTGCGGACAACGTCCGCAGGAGATACGTGAAAACATTCTTTGTAACCTGATTTCACCTCCCCCACCAAAAATTAATTTTAATAATACAGTACACCGCTAAATGCCGGAAAAATTATTTCTACTCGTCAAAACAGAAGTAATATTACCATATAAACGGCACTAATCTGTATTTTACCTTTTTCTTATATTCCGAATATCCGTCAAGCTCCTTTTCAAGAACTTCCTCTTCATTCTTGATTCTTCGGGCAATGATAAACGGATATGCAAGAAATATCACAAACGAAATCACCGACCCCAACACTAACGGCATTGAAAGGAACAATCCCAATGTCACTGCATACATCGGGTGACGTACAATTCCGTAAAGTCCGCTGTCGATAACCTTTTGATTTTCCTGAACTTCGATTGTTCTTGACAGGTATGTATTTTCTCTGAGTACCTCCGCATACAAAGCATACGATATCAGAAACACAACCGCCGCCACGGCAGCAACAGGCTTCGGCAGAACAAGCCATTTAAAGCGGAAATCAAGTCCGGCAACAATAAATCCAAGCACAAACATAATTCCGCTAAGACCGATAACCTTTTTCTGTTCGCTCTCGTTCTCCTTAGCGTTCAGACGTTTTTTCAGCAAATCGGGATTTTTGAACATCAGCACAATTCCCGCTGCGAACATCGGCACAAACAGAAGTCCGATAAACAGCCACGCATTAGGGTAGTTAAACGTACCTGCCGGCAGAAACAGCAAAAGCGACACAAGCACTGCTCCCAACAGGAATTTTACCACTGCCGAGATAAATAATTTCATATTCATTTTTACACCTTCCAAAAATTTTTAACCTGTTTCGATTGACAGGCTTTAGTTTATTATACAATGATTGGAATGTGTTGTCAACAGGGCAACGTTCGGTTGAACATAAACATCAAAATTAATTTTGACGAACTTCCTCATCTGTGTTCAAAAATCATTTTATTTCAATAAACTTCATCAGAGATAATATTTCATATGATATTTTATCGTTTAAGTAAGATGAATTCAATTTTTTCTTGGAATATTTAAGATATGTTTTATTGCTTTTTTCAACAAGCAGTGCAGTAAAAAAACGCTCCCAACTAAAGTATTTCCGACTTTCAATAAACTCAATCGGTGAAAGCAAAATTTCTCTGATTTCCGAATCATCAACAACACCCGAGCTTAAAATAAGCCATTCAAAAGATTCGGGCAAGTATAGAGTTACCATTTTGTTATATTTTATCAATCGGATAATTTTTTCCATTTCAGCTCCAAAGGCTGCTCCGTCGGCAACAATTAGAACATTATCTGTTTTCTGTTTGGAAACAATACTTAACACATTTGAAAAAATATTTGACTTTCCGTTTGCACTTATACAACGAATATCGGATTCATCAGAAACAGATTTAAAAAATTGATATCCCGAATTGGAATCCTCCGTAATTATAATATCGGGTTTAACCTTATGATTAAAATTTTCCAAGTTGTACATATGATAAAATTCATTATAGGTTTGTTTAATCGTTCCGTATTTTCCCGATTTTCTGATACCGTAAATTTCCTTAACGCTGTAAGGCAATGAGGGAATGCTTTCCCTTGTCACTATCACATAATAATTATCTGTTTTTTGTATAATATCCGCAAACTCGTCCGTAAATATAAACTCATTTCCCTCGTCAATAAAAACAATGCTGTCGTTTATTTCCGCAAGCTCATATTTCCAGCTTCGTCCCGAAATAACGGCACATTCCTTTTCACACTGCAATCGAACACCGCTGCCTGCACCGTTTTCGTAATATTCTTTTATCATATCAACAAGAGTAGTTTTTCCCGTGGCACTGTCGCCACGGATAACGGTTAAATTTCTTCTTATTTCAAAGCTGTAACCGATACGCTTATTCTGCACAATAATTCCGTACTTGCCTTTCATATACATTACTCCTTAAACATACAGTCCTGCAATCGGCACTAATTCTTCCATAGAATGTACAATGCAATTTGTATTAATAATATTAATATCAAACTCTCCATCGCCAAAATCCATTAAATGACGAAGATTAACGGTAATATCTTTTTTCTTGGCTATTTTTAAAATCCACTTTGCACAGTTGTCGCCGCAGGTTGAAGCATTAAAAATATTATGCGGCTCATTATATATAAGGATTAAGGTTTTAACACCGCCGGATAAACCTATGGGGGCAATCTTTCCGAGAACGGGACTGTCTATCACGGAGCTATCCAATACGGTAGATTTATCAATATCCAAAATCATTTCCTTTGCAAAAGGGTCTGTAATCCAGCTGTCTTCATATACATTTTTAAAATATACGGAAGTATTAAAAATAGCTTCCTTCATTTTTCCGTAGCAGATATTAAGCATAAACAAGAACCTCCCTGTAAACTTTACTAACGGACAACGTCCGCAGAATATACGCATATCAAACAATCAAAGCAGAATATCCTTTTTGTTTCTTCCCTCTCTCAACAGCTTGTTTTATACCGTTTGTTTTTAGTTATTATACCATTACTTAATTATTTATGTCAATAAAAAATAAATTCTTAAATCCTCTTGACATACTTTAATTACAGACATACAATATAATTGTACAGAATATCGTACAAGGGAGTGATTTTATGTTAGCAGTAAATTATTCGACTGTCCGTGAGAATTTAAAAAACTACTTTGATAAAGCAACCGACGAAAACGAAACTGTTATCATAACCAGAAAAAACGAAAAAAACGTTGTAATCCTAAGTCTTGAACAATATAACGAACTGATGAAAGCTGTACGCAATGCGGAATATCTTGCAAAAATCGATTTATCAATCGAACAGCTTAAATCCGGAAGAGGTCAGCAGCATGAATTAATAGAGGCAGACGATGAATAAATTATGGTCAGACAGAGTGAAGATTAATATTTCTAAAGGGCGAACCAACAAACGGCTCGCCCTCTTTTATTTTATCCAATCAAAACAACTTTCGTTTGTACAGTAAATTTACCTCAACCAAAAAAACACAATTACAAATTTGACGTGTACCCCTTAGGGATAAATTCGGACGCAGGCGGTAAAGTTGCCTAACTCAAAAAATAGGTGTGCGTATTTCGTCTGCCGTTGGCAGTTACATAACTTCCGGTACGGTTATCTTAAACATCTCCAAAACATTCTTAATAACCGACTTAACAGCCAAACACAAATTAAGTCTTGCCTGCATAAGAGATTCGTCCTCTTCGTGAACTCTGTAGGAATTGTAGAACCTGTGGAAAAGCGTCGCAAGCTGCGTCACATAGCGTGTAATCTTAGTCGGGTCGTAGCTCTTTGCGGAAGAGATAATCTCCTCCGTATATGCTGCCAGATGTGTAATAAGTTCAATCTCCTCGGGAGCTGTCAGAAGCTGCAATTCTTCATCAGTACACGCTCTCGGAGTAATTCCCTCGCTTTCAAGCTTTCTTGCAATACTGCAAATTCTTGCGTGTGCATACTGAACATAGTAAACCGGATTCTGATTATCCTGTTTAACCGCAAGTCCGATATCAAAATCAACAGCGGTGTTGGCTTCACGTGTATTAAACAAGAACCTTGCCGAATCAACAGGCACTTCATCAAGCAAATCACCCAATTGAATAGCCTTGCCCGTTCTCTTGCTCATTCTAACAGGCACACCGTCACACATAAGCTTTACAAGCTGCATAAGCACAACGTCCAATTTATCGCCGTCATAGCCGATAGCATTCATCGAGCCTTTAAGTCTTGCAACGTGTCCGTGGTGGTCTGCACCCCATACGTTTATAAGCGTATTAAATCCACGGTCGAACTTATTTTTATGATAAGCTATATCCGCCGTAAAATAAGTCGGATTGCCGTTTGCACGGATAATTACATCGTCCTTAAGCTCAAGCTTTTCAATCTCTTCGTCACTCTTGCCCTGCTTTTTCAAAAGCTCCGTTACTACCTGTTTGTTCTTGTACCAAACAGCACCGTCCTTTTCATAGGTAAGACCCTTTTCGGTGAGAATATCCACAACCTCTTTGACAGCACCGCTCTTGTGAAGCTCGCTTTCAAAGAACCACTTGTCATATTCAATTCTGTACTTCTTCATATCGGACTGCATTTTTGCGATATTTCTCGGAAGTGCAAAATCAACAAGAGCCTTTTTGCGTTCGCTTTCATCGGCATTGATAAGGTCAGTGCCGTTCTCCTCAATATAAAGCTTAACCGCATCTATGATATCCTCTCCCTGATAGCCGTCTTCGGGAAATTCTATAGAATCCTTACCGTTTACCTCTTGAATAAATCTTACGTTTAAGGAATTTGCAAACTTCTCAATCTGATTGCCTGCGTCGTTTACATAGAACTCTCTCCACACGTCATAGCCTGCCTTATCGAGAACAGCCGCCAAACAGTCGCCCAACGCTCCTCCGCGAGCATTGCCCATGTGCATAGGTCCTGTCGGATTTGCAGATACAAATTCAACCATAACCTTTTCGCCCTTGCCGAAGTCGCTTCTTCCGTAATTATCTCCCTCTGCGGAAATCTCCTTAATAATATCGGAATAATATCTTTTTGACAGGAAAAAGTTTATGAATCCCGGACCTGCAATTTCACAGCGGTCAATATAAGTTTCCGACAAATCAAGATTATTAACTACAGCGTTTGCAATATTACGGGGTGCGGTTCTGAACGCCCTTGCACAAACCATAGCGGCATTTGTTGCGAAGTCGCCGTTTTTCTTGTCTGCGGGAACTTCTATAACGAAATCGGGAATTTCCGCATTAATGAGTTCGCCGTTTTCAACAGCTTTTTCAATGGCTTTCAGAACAGCATTTTTCAAATTGCTTACAGCGTTTATTGCTATTTTAGACATTTTATTTTATAACTCCTTTTTACGAAGAATAATTAACATATGATTGTCACTCTGAAAATCGGAGTTGAAATCGATTGTGTAATCAATCTCGATTTTTCCGCCGTCTTTATCAATCTCGTAAGAAATCGATTCGGTATAAATACCTATCGACATACTTCCCATTGACGAAGTATACATACACTGATGACGTTTGCCGCATTCAAGAACAAGCTGACTGTAACGTTCATCTCCGCTTTTCACAAGAGTGATTTTATTCTTGCTTTCTATTTTTATTATATTCAATATATACACACTGCCGTTTTCGGGGTCATACTCTCTGTACTTAATATACTTCTTACCGTTTCTTTCTGTATAGCTTGCCGAAGTGGTAAGTTCGATTGTATCCTCTTCACCGTCAAGGGATTGTGTACCAATAACCGAAATTATATATTTATCGTCCAAGCTTTCACGTCCTTATCAATAATGTTGAATATCAACTCTGCTGACGTTCTCTCCGATATTCGAGTGCAGAAATATTGACGCTATATCGGAAAAACCCTCTGTTCTGTCGCTGACGAAAAATTTACATTCGCCCTCTTCCTCACTCTCGTTGAGCAGACCCTTTTCTTTTAAAAGCTTCTCCGCATATAGGGCGGTTTCCTTGCCGCTGTCGATAAGCTTAACGTCCGTGCCGACATACTCTCCGATAACGGCTTTGAGAATCGGATAATGAGTACAGCCGAGAATAATTGTATCGACCTTTTCTTTTTTAAGTACTTCAAGATATCTCTCAACGGTAAGCCTTGCGATAGGGTCGTCAACAGAAATAAAGCCCTCCTCAACGATAGGCACAAACAGCGGACATTCCTTTTGGAAAACCTGTAGTTCACTGTTGAGCCTTTCAATCTCTTTTTTATATGAGCAGCTGAGAATCGTAGCTCTTGTACCGATAACACCTATTCTGCCGTTTTGGGTAGCCTCAACAGCGGCTTTTGCAGTCGGTGCTATAACTCCTGTATAGGGTACGGGAAGATTTTCTCCGACCTCGGGAGCAGCCGAACTTACAGTACCGCATGCGGCAATGACCATTTTAACATTATTGCTCAAAAGAAAATTAGCGTCCTGAGCGGCATAACGGCGAATAGTAGTGACGCTTCTGTTACCGTAGGGAACTCTTCCCGTATCTCCGAAATAAACTATATTTTCATGCGGCATAATAGCACGCAGCTGTTTGACAGCTGTTAGACCGCCAAGACCCGAATCAAAGACACCGATAGGTTGTGCAGACATAATGTACCTCCGATTTTCATTTATAAAAACAATATCCAATTTATGAAATTTACAATTATTTTACTTATACACTTTATTTTACCATAAATCAAAGCTATGTGCAACACCTTTTTTTAATAATGCGTAATTGTTACAGGCGGAAGTTTTATTATACTCGTTGGTCAAGCTTTTCAAAGCTTGCGGGCGACGGAACACCCCAAGAAGTCAAGCCGTAGGCGTAGACTGATTGGGTGGTGTTCCTAGTGGTCTTGCACCAGCAGGGGCAGAGCCCTGCTCGCTGACGGAACAAATTATCGTAGAAAATAAACTACCCTCAGCGAAACTAAACAAACTTTATTCAACAAAAAAAAACACACATCAAAACAATATCTTTCGATACCAAACAAAACAGACAAGAGCGTAGCGAATTGTCGGACGTAGAAAAAAAGTGCTAAATCTTAACGTTTTCGAGTATAGTAATGAGGAGTTTTACTAAAACAAGCACTTGACTTTAATGATGAAAATGATATAATTAAATTTAGCCGCCCTGAGCAATTCAAGGCGGTCAAATTTGTGAAGTTAAAAAAACTATCTTCGCATATAAAAAAACGACATATTATATAAAACTCTTGTGGTATAATATATGTGAATTTCAAATAAAAATCAAGAGGTACTGCAATGAAAAACAATCCCGATTTCAATGAACAATACTTTGACAAGGAAGCTTACGATTTTATCCGCTCCATATCATTGCCCGAAGAAGAGGATATTCCCGAGAAGAAGCCTATCAAAAAGCGTTATGTCGTTATATTCCTGACGCTGTTCGCCGTTCTGTTTGTGGCGGTAGTTCGTAATACATACTCGGGCGATGATACCGAAAACACAGAAAACCCCGATATTTCCGAATACTTCCAAAGCGACACCAAAATACAAAAGATTTTCACCGAAGATGAAATTGAAGAGCGTCTTTCTCTTCTCTCTCAAAGAGATTCACGTTATGCAAAAGTTTATGAAAACAAGGAAAAATTTCCGAGTGATATGCTTCAGGCGGTTTGTCGAAATCCCGAAATAATTGATTTTGCGGCAGGCTACCTAACAAACGACGGCACAATAAACGGAGAAATCACGGCGGACGACCTTTCGGGTGACGTACCGTTGTTTATTCAATGGGATTCACGCTGGGGTTACAAACAGTACGGGGATAATGTAATCGGACTTTCCGGCTGCGGTCCTACTTGTCTTTCAATGGTTGCTGTGGCACTTACCGGAGATACAAAATATTCTCCCGATTACATTGCGGATTTTGCTGCAAAAAACGGCTACTATGAGGATAACTCCGGAACAACGTGGGAACTCTTCACCGACGGCTGTAAGAAGTTCGGTCTGCATGCCGAAGAGCTGCCGCTTAACTATAATTCTATGGTAAATGCTCTTGAGGACGGAAAGCCTATAATTTGTTCGATGAATCCGGGAGAGTTCACGGCGGTGGGTCACTTCATTGTTATTAAAGATGTCAAAGACGGAGATTTCTTAGTAAACGACCCAAACAGCCGAAGCAGGAGTTCACGGCTCTGGAGCTACGATGAACTTGAATGGCAAATCAGAAACCTCTGGTGTTTTTTTAACACGTGAATTTTTTAACACGTGAAGATAGTCATTGTTAACCTAACTTCACGAACCCGACCGAAGGTTGATTTAATGAGTAAGTTTTTGACCAACTTCATTTTATGCAATAATAATCACACCAGATACTTTTATTTAAGCGAAAAACGGCGGACAACGGCGGACAACGTCCGCTTGAGATACGTGAAGATAGTTTGTTTAAATAATAACTTCGTGTACCCGACCGAAAATTTTTTATAAAGTTTTTGATATGACTGTTATTGCACGAAATAAAGTTGGTCAAAGACTACCACATTGAATAAATACTCGGTCGGGTAATAAAAGTCATGGATAAAATAAACTATCTTCACGTGTTAAAAAAACGTATTAAAAAAACGGCTCGTCCGTTTCGCACCAACAGTGCGTGACGGACGGAAGAGCCGTCTTTTTTTTTCTTTATGTGGTGGTGTGTGTGTGCCTGTAGGGCACACACACCACCACTTGTTTCTTTGTTACATTGTTTCTTTGTTACGTTGTTGCCCTTTGCTTGCCCTTTGTTTGCCCTTTGTCTGCCCTTTGTCTGCCCTTTGCTTGCCTTTCGTCTGCCTTTCGCTTGCCTTTTTGTTTGCCCACCGATATTTTTATATCTCAAAAATGAAAGGCTTTTAGTTATTAAAAATATTTTGTTTTCAAAATAAAACCTATCCGATACATTTATTTTTTATCGACACGTATGTATTAACTTATAACCTTTTGCCCATAATACTAACAGAAAAAATAAGTGAAAGGAACAGTAAAATATGGTTTGTAAAAAATGCAGTGCGTGGAACGACGATAAGGCTAACTTCTGCCGTAAATGCGGCGGCGAGCTTTACGAAAGTACAATGGTAACATCACCTATCACAAAATCGGTGACAGCCACAAATATTCCCACTTCGGGTATTCGTGCGTTCACGGGAATAGGAAACGGCTATCTTCAAAGTGCCGCCAATCTTGTGCGAAACAGCTATGTTTCCCATTCCGACACCTACCACGCATACCCCACGGGAGCAAAAGTTCACCTCAACAAAAACGGAACGTGGATTTGCCCCGACTGCGGCGAAAAGAACGGTCACGAAAAACTCTTCTGCACAAGCTGCGGCAAATACAGATGATAATGTGTAATTATGTCAATCGGAAGTTTTCTTTTTTAACACGTGAAATTTCTTTGTTTAACTAAAATTATATAATTCAGGGTACTGTCAATTTAACCGACAGTACCCTTTTTATCATCTTGTTTAAAAAAACGAACCCAACCAAAAACTATCGGTCGGGTTCGTAAAGTTATTCATTAAAAAAACTATCTTCACGTATCTCCTGCGGACGTTGTCCGCCGTTGCTTAATCAAAGAATTTCTCGTGGATAGCCTTAACTGCGTTGTCTGCGTCGTCCTCGTCAATAAGAACGGATACCTTAATCTCACTTGTCGAAATCATCTTAATGTTAATCTGAGCGTCCATAAGTGCTTCAAACATCTTTGTCGCAACACCTGCGTGGCTCTCCATACCTGCTCCGACAATAGAAACCTTTGCTACGCCTGTGTCTGCCTTAACCTCTTTTGCACCGAGCGGAAGAAGATAATCCTTAAGAATCTTCTCTGTTTCCTCTGCCTTATCCTGTGCAACTGTGAAAGCGATATCCTTTGTGCCGTCACGTCCGATTGACTGGAGAATAATGTCTACATTGATATTCGCTGCCGAAACCTTGGAGAATACCTTGAACGCAAGACCCGGTCTGTCGGGCAAACCAATGATTGAAACTCTTGCTACGTCCTTATCCTTTGCTACACCGCTGATTAACATTTTTTCCATTTTAGTTGCCTCCTTAACAATAGTACCCGGCTCTTTCTCCAAGCTTGAAAGTACCTCTAATTCAATATTATATTTCTTTGCCATTTCAACAGAACGGTTATTCAGAACCTGTGCTCCGAGAGTTGCAAGCTCCAGCATTTCGTCATAGGAAATTGTTTCGAGCTTTCTTGCATTCGGAACTTTTCTCGGGTCAGCTGTGTAAACACCCTTAACGTCTGTGTAAATCTGACAAAGGTCTGCGTGCATAGCTGCCGCAATCGCAACGGCACTTGTGTCCGAACCGCCTCTGCCGAGAGTTGTCAAATCGTCATACTTGTTGATACCCTGAAAACCTGCAACAACAACAATGTTCTTCTTGTCAAGCTCTTTCTGGATTCTGTCGGGAACTACTCTCTTTATTCTCGCACTTGTGTAAGCGGAAGATGTCTGGAAGCCTGCCTGCCAGCCGAGAAGAGAAACAACGGGAAAACCAAGCTTCTCTATAGCCATAGCGAGAAGAGCAATGGAAATCTGCTCACCCGAAGCGAGAAGCATATCTCTCTCACGCTTTGAAGCGTTGGGGTTAATCTCGTTCGCCTTGTCTATAAGGTCGTCTGTAGTATCGCCCTGAGCGGAAACAACTACTACAACATTGTTTCCCTCTTTGTAAGTATCTGTAACAATTCTTGCGACATTAAAAACTCTCTCGGCATTTGCAACCGAGCTGCCGCCAAATTTTTGAACTATTAAGCCCATTGTACTATTATCTCCTTTTTTAATATGTGACTGTAATTCATTGTCAGTTTGACTTTTTTACCCGACCTAAAATTGATTAGTCGGAAGTTACAAACAAACTCTTTGAAAATAGAATCACAACAATAAATTTTATGCGTGAAAAATATCAGCTGTTACAACGGAATTTGCATCGTGTGCCGTTTTCCGTCGGCATTGCCGACCCGACTATTCTATCAATACTTTTGCACCCTCGTCGTCGGCGGTCAAAACGTGGAACTGCCAATCGTTAATCCCTCTGCTTTCAAGGTGAGGAAGTGCGTATTTATTAAAAGTATCTTCAAGCGTATTATCTATAATCGCAATTATAGACGGACCAGCACCGCTTATATACGTGCCGTAAGAACCAAGCTCATACGTCATTCTGAAAACGGTATCAACACCGCTGATAAACTTTTTTCTGTACGGCTGATGAATGCTGTCCTGCACAGCGACCCTGAGATTTTCAAGACTGCCCGAAAACAAAGCCGCCGTCATCAGCGAACTTCTCGAAAGATTATAAACCGCATTCTCTCTTGTATACTCGTTCGGCAATGCGTTTCTTGCAACCTCCGTTTTCAGTTCAAACGGAGGTATAAAAACCCCGAAACGAATATTTTGTGCAACGGGAACACTCACGCTGTAAACTCGTCCGTTCTCCATAGCCGATGTAACCAAACCGCCGAGAAGTGCCGGAGTGGTGTTGTCGGGGTGACCCTCGATTTTGCATGCAAGATTTACAAGGTCGTGCTGTGAAAGCGGACTTCCGAGAAATCGGTTAGCCGCAATAAGACCTGCCGCAATGCAAGCAGAAGAACTTCCCAGACCTCTTGTCATAGGTATATTGTTTTCCTGAATTATTTTTAATCCGGGCAAGGTTTTTCCGCATTCGGAGTAAAGTCTTTCGGCTGACCAGTAAATCAAGTTGGATTCGTCACGTGGAACGGAAACACCGTCATTTGAAGAGATGTCTATTTCGTCCGTTTCCTCTATCCAAACATAATTATACAAATTAAGGGCAACTCCCAGACTGTCAAACCCCGAACCCAGATTGGCACTTGTTGCCGGTATCTGAATCTTAATCATTTTTTAAACACGTGAAGATAGTCTTTTTTAGCAATAACTTTTACTACCCGACCGCAGTTTTGCTTTAATGCGGTAGTTATTATACTCAAAATCTAAAAGATTTAGCATGTTAAAGTTTGGTCAAGCTTTTTAAAGCTTGCGGGGTGCAGGGGCAGAGTTATCGATAAATTACTTGTGCATAGTATTAGAAGAAACAACGTAATTACTATTGTTATGTTACTTATTTTACACAACTTATTTGTCGATAGTTCCTATAAATCAAAGCAACCCTTAAAATAATCCCTTTCGGTAAAAATCAAAACAGGCAACAGCGTAGCGAATTGCCGGTCGAAGAAATAAAAGGGCTAAATCTTAACGCTTTCGAGTATAACATACTTTATTCTAAACACGTAAAGATAGTTTTCTTTAGATATAAACTGTTATTACCCAACCAAAACTTCGTTTTAATTCGGTAGTTTTGTTATAAAAAGACAATCTTCAACAATCTCCTTTATTTATATCAGATAACTGCAACTCTGATGTTTGAAACTACCTTTGCTCCGCTCTGCTCAAACTTCTCTACAGCCTTTTCAAAGTCTGCATATGTAAGAACAGGTGTTACAAAAGCAAGCTCGTTCTCTTCGGCATTCTTTCTTGTAAGCTTCTCAACCTTGCCGAATGCACCGTCTGCCGCTGCAAGAGCTTCTTCTGTATTCTCTGCGTTTGCAAGAACATACATTGCATATTTAGTCTGCTCAAACGGAAGGATATTATCCGCATTGCCGTCTTCCCAGATAATGTTTCTTCTTGCAGTCTGATGATTTACGCAGTCCATAACGTCCGCTACAACAGCACTTGCTGTCGGGAGCTTGCCTGCACCCTTGCCGTAGAACACAACGTCACCCGTTGAATCTCCCTTTACAAGAATAGCATTGAACACACCGTCAACGCTTGAAAGCTGGCATTCGTCACTTACAAACATCGGAGCAACAATAATTTCCTGCTTGCCGTCCGTAAGCTTAACCGAACCGATAAGCTTAACCACACCGCCCCAAGCAGCCGCATACTCAACGTCCGTTAATGAAACCTTTGTAATACCCTCTGTGTGAACGCTGTCGGGATAAACATGCTTGCCGAAAACAAGAGATGCAAGAATACAAATCTTTCTGCATGCATCGTGACCCTCAATGTCGGCAGCCGGATTTCTCTCAGCATAGCCTTTCTGCTGTGCTCTTGCAAGAGCGTCTTCAAAGGAAGTTGATTCCTTAATCATCTTAGCGAGAATGTAGTTTGTAGTACCGTTGAGAATACCGTCAATCTCGTAAACATCGTTAGCCGCAAGGCACTGATTAAGCGGACGGATAATCGGAATGCCGCCGCCCACGCTTGCTTCAAAAAGGAAGTTGATGTTATTCTGCTCGGCAATCTTCAAAAGCTCCGCACCCTTAGCGGCAACGAGTTCCTTGTTGGAAGTAACAACACTCTTGCCGTTTTCAAGGCACTTCTTTACAAAATCGTATGCAGGGTTAAGACCTCCCATAACCTCTACAACAATTTTTATTTCATCATCGTTGATAATGTCGTCAAAATTCTTTGTAAAACGGTCGGCAATAGGACTGTCGGGGAACTCACGAAGGTCGAGAACCTTTTTAATGTAAATCTCTTCCTGAACCTTTTTGGCTATTTCCTCGGAGTGTTTAAGGAGAATTTCGGTTACACCGCTTCCCACAACACCATGACCCATTACAGCTACCTGTATCATAATTTTTGCCCCTCTCATTGCAAATATATTTAGTTAATCTAATTGTACCACATTTCCGAAAAAATTACAAACATATATGAGAAAATAACCGCAAAAATTTCAAGTTTGATAATTTTTCGGGAATATTTGCGATTCAGGGCGAAATTTTTGTAGTAATTTATTATATATTCGGCGGGCAACGCCCGCAAGAAACACGTGAAGACAGTTTATCTTATACATACCTTTTATCACCAGACCAAAAGTTATGTTTAAACAACATTATTCTTTATTCATTATTCTTCATTCTTTATTATTTACTTCTGTTCCAGTATTTTCTGTCCAAACTTCTGTACTGAACGGCTTCCGCAACGTTGTCGGCTTTAATGACCTCGCTTCCGTCAAGGTCGGCGATTGTCCTTGAAACTTTCAGAATCTTACTGTATGCACGAGAAGAAAGTCCCATTTTATCAAAAGCCTTTTCAAGCAGTTTATCAGCCTTATCGTCAAGAGCACAGAACTCATGCAGCTTGCCCGAAGGAATTTGTGCATTCGCATTTATAGGCAAATCCTTATATCGTTCGGTCTGAACGGCTCTTGCCTTGTTGACACGCTTGCGGATTTCCTCCGACGGCTCGGCAGGAATAGCGGAGGATAACTCCCCATATTTCACGGAGGGAACTTCAATGTGAATATCTATTCTGTCAAGAAGAGGTCCGGAAATTTTATTCAAATATTTTGTAACAGCTGCGGCTGTGCAGGTGCATTTTCTCACACCCGTTCCGTAATATCCGCACGGACAAGGATTCATAGCACAAATCATCGCAACATTGCACGGGTATGTAAGAGTACCGCTTACTCTCGAAATTGTAACAGTGCCGTCTTCAAGCGGCTGACGCAGAACCTCCATGGTACTCCTGGAAAACTCGGGCAGCTCGTCCAGAAACAGCACTCCGTTGTGTGCAAGGGAAATCTCTCCCGGACTGGGTACAGTTCCGCCGCCTGCAAGTCCCATAGGAGAAATCGTATGGTGCGGAGAGCGGAACGGTCTTTGATTTATCAGCGAAACACCGCTCGGAATGTTTCCGGCGATAGAGTGAATTTTAGTTGTTTCTATAGTTTCCTCAAACGTCATATCGGGAAGTATAGTCGGAACTCTCTTTGCAAGCATACTTTTACCCGAGCCGGGAGGACCTACAAGCAAAACATTATGACTTCCTGCGGCGGCAATTTCCAATGCCCGCTTCGCTTCATACTGACCTTTGACCTGAGAAAAATCCACAGTGAATGTCCCCATAGTAACCGTTAGTTCTTTGGGGTCGGCTTTCTGCATAGCCTTAATGCCCGACAGATGAGCGTGAAGCTGTACAATATCTTTCACCGGATAAACGTCTATCCCCTTTACAACAGCCGCCTCCGCCCTGTTCGGGTACGGCACGAAAATTCTTTTATACCCCTGCTTCCTTGCTTCAATAGTCATAGGCAGAATACCGTTGACTTTATTCACAACACCCGACAGAGAAATTTCTCCTATAAACACAGCGTCGTCTATATTCGCATTCAGCTGACCCGACAGTTTAAGAATAGAAATCAAAATCGGCAAATCATACAGCGGACCTACTTTTTTGATATCGGCAGGTGCGAGATTCACCGTAATTCTTCCGATAGGAAAATCAAAGCCGGAGTTACGCATAGCGGAGCGAACCCTTTCACGAGATTCTTTAACTGCCAAATCGGGCAGACCCACAACGTCAAATGCAGGCAGACCCGACGCCAAATCCGCTTCAATTAAAACTTTAAAGGACTCTATCCCCATTAGTCCCATTCCCGTACATCTTTCAACCATTTTTTTATATTCCCCTTTTTAATGTGCATTGCTAATTTTATTATACCACAACAATTATAATAATTCTACAAATTTTGCATATCCTTGAAAATTTTTTTAAAATATTTTTTCAAATTGTACTTGACTTATTTTATTTATTGGTGTATGATACATAGTAGAGATATTGTGAAGTGAACAAATCGGTGTAAATATGCACGTTAAAATCCATTGCATACCACGTCACTTTTTACAACATATTTCGACTTTTGCGAATTCCCCGTTATAGGCTTTGAAGAAGAGGTGGTCGAATGTCCGAAGCGGTTTTTTTAGGCGGTGCGTGCAGTGCCTGCAATTGTTCGGATACAAGGCTTGTCGAGCTGTACAACAGCGGCAGCCCGGAAGCGTTCACTGTTCTTACAGACAGATACTTAAAGCTTATCCGTTCGATCACATCAAAATATAAAATCTCGGGTCTTGAATTTGAGGACTTAACTCAGGAGGGTCTTCTCGGTCTGCTCAGTGCGGTAAAGACGTACAATGCTCAAAAAGGAGCAACTTTCAAAACGTATGCCGGACTTTGCATTAACCGAAGAATAATAACTCTTCTGGAGCGTTCGGGCAACAACAAAAGCAAAGCACTGAACGATTACATATCACTTTACGATAAAGATATTGACGATATTATGCCCGAGGAGGGAGTTAATCCCGAGGAAAATTTTATAGGAAAAGAGAGCCTGCAATCTCTGAAAAAAACTATTTCGGAGTGCCTCTCCGAAAAGGAAAAGCAAGTGCTTGAATTGTATCTTGCAGGCGAAAGCTATGCGAACATAGCAGATAAGCTCAAAATGTCGCAGAAATCGGTTGACAATGCTTTACAGCGAATTCGCAGGAAGCTGAGGAAACATATTTCAAATATAACCCTGTAATAGAACCGTTAAGCGGTGATATTTTGGGATATATATATTTTTTATTTTAATTTTTTTGTTTTCAAAAAAGGAAATGAGGTAAATCAAATGTACGAGGATAAGACATTGACATGCAAGGAATGCGGAAAAGAATTTGTGTTCACCGCAGGTGAGCAGGAATTTTACGCTTCCAAAGGCTTTACAAACGAGCCGCAGAGATGCAGAGATTGCCGTGCCGCACGCAAAAACGCAGCAAAGCCCGAGCGTGAGTACTTCGAGGCTACCTGTGCAAGATGCGGAGGAGTTGCAAAAGTGCCGTTCAAGCCACGTGAAGACCGTGATGTATTTTGCAGTGAATGTTTTGCGGCAATCAAAGCAGAGCAGGAGTAATACGCAGTATTTATATTAAAGTGGGCAAACGTCCACCGGCAGTTCCGCTCCGGTCTGTCGCAACGTTGAACTTATCTCCGTTACGGAGTAGTCATCGTACAAAGCTTTGATTTTTTGGCAATTTTATCTCTATTAGCACCCCGTTGTCTTATTCAGAGCAGAGCGAGAGTTTGCGTTTTTTGAAGCTTTTGCTCGAAAAATATGGATATATGCTATTATTGTTTGCGAAAATCAGCCGTCTGACCTTTGGTGGGACGGCTTTTCTGCTGTAAATTTTCATACAGGAGCTTATTTATACTCGAAAGCTAAAAGATTTACTATTTTAAAGTGTTGTAAAATTTATAACAATTCATAAAGAAGGTATATGAACTGTTTCCGAGATAAATAATATTTTTAAAAAAATTTTCTAAAAAGCTATTGACAAAACTTCGATATGCTGTTATAATAATATGGCAATGTAAATGGACCATTAGCTCAGTTGGTTAGAGCAACCGGCTCATAACCGGTAGGTCCCGGGTTCGAATCCCTGATGGTCCACTTTTAATAAAAGCTGTGTTATCAAGAGATAGCACAGCTTTTTTCTGCGTAAAAATAATTTTATTGGGTCTGATTGTTTTCAAGAGGAACTATGGCAAGCGTTTTGCCAAGAGGGGTAAGAACCTTTAACAATGTTTTGAGATTGGGGTTGGAAGTTCCGTTTTCCATTCTTGCAATGACAGGCTGTTTAACTCCGCTGAGTTTCTCAAGTTCTCGCTGGGATAAACCTTTTTCTTTCCTTGCCTTAATGATTTCACCGATAATGGCTACTCTTAAATCACTTTCAGCAATTTCTTCGGGGGTGAAGATTTCTTTTTCGATATCGTCCCATGTGGTAAATTGGTTTCCGTTAAGTTCAATCATTTAATACCGCTCCTTTCTTTGAAATGGGTTAATTCCTTTTGTGCTTTTTCAATTTCTCTTCTTGGCGTTTTCTGAGTTTTTTTGACAAAGTGATGTAAAAGAACGAAATTTCCTCCGACAATTCCTGCAAATAAAACTCTGTCACGCATTGGACGCAGCTCCCAGATATCACCCTCAAGATGCTTCATATATGGCTCGCCTGCTGTATTTCCGTAGGTTTTCAGAACTTTTATATATTCCTGTATTTTCTTTAATCGTACACGATTCTCTTTTCCGTTGCCGCTGTTTAATTTCCGTAGGAGTTCCAAAACAGGATTGTTTCCTTTTTCGTCTTCATAAAAAATTATTTCATGCAATGTGAAATCCTCCTTTCATTTACCATTATACATTAAAGTTATCGAAATGTCAATAGTAAATACGGAAAAGTTATCATCATATTATATTTTTTAAAATACCGATACGTAAGTTGGAGAGAAATTTTATATATCCGCTTTATTACAATGTAAATAATTGTCATAATCATCGTTAATGTTACATTTAATCCTCGTGTTAAACCCAAAAACAAGCCCAAAATTAAGAAAAAATCAAAAACGGCAAATGTGACAAAAGAGTTAATTTCTTGAAATATCTTTTTGAATTATTCAATAAAAACAACCCTTAGTTTTGTAACTTTATTTTTCTTATAAATCAAATTTTTCGTTTTTGTATACAAAAAATCAAATTAATCTTTAGGCGAACTTGACAATGCAATATGCCCCTTGCACAAATAAAAATTAATTTTTTGTTGACATTTACATAAAATGTGTTATAATTAAATTACAGGTTGAGAGAAAACAAATTTCCAACCTGCATACATCCGAAATGAGATGAAAATCCAAAGTAGGCACGAATTATATAAGGAGGAATAATTTATGACACCGATTCTTGAATTACATGACATTGATGTTACTGCATTCCTTGCCGTGCTTGACACTTGCGTAGGTAATGTATATTTGGTAACAAAAGAGGGCGACCACCTTAACTTGAAGAGCAAGCTCTGCCAGCTCGTAGGCTTGACACAGCTCATTGAGGGCGGTAAAATCGCTGAAGCTTACATCATTGCAGAGAATCCCGATGATGAAAGCAAGCTCTTCAGATTTAACTTGCTCGGCGATACAGGCGACGCTGTTATCGGCTGATTTTTAGAAGTCCGAAGCGAGTTCCCCCGCTTTTTTAAGCGGGGTGCTTATGAAACAATCACCTAGTGGGGCGGAGATAAATCGGTATACCCACTGTTTATGGAATATATATATTGAAATATCTGTTATAACACAGATTTGATTTTATATCGTACTCCGCAATAATACCGAGCGTTTACAGAGTATTTCCTTGTAATTTTGATGTTAGATGTTAGACCCAAAAAAGGACTGCCCCGGCGGTCCTTTTTTGTTTTTTTAATACGTGAAGATAGTTATGGATAGTCAATGCTTCACGAACCCGACCGCAAGTTGGTTTTGATAAGAAGTTTTTGAAAAACTTTGTTTAGTGCAATAGCAATCTAATACTGTTTATGTTTTTTAATACGTGAAGATAGTTATGGATAGTCAATGCTTCCCGAACCCGACCTCAGGTTGGTTTTAATAAGAAGTTTTTGAAAAACTTTGTTTTACGAATTACGCATTAAATTGTTGTTCTTTTTTTGGCTCTTCTGCATATAATGTTTATTAAACAGCGTTATTCTGTTTTTATATGATATTATTTATCGAACATAAATACTTTCGGTCTGTTTACGTAAAGGAAATTAAGCAGGCAATTTATTTTTAGAGCCGAAAGTGTTTAGTGTCAAGAGCAATGTTGTCGGCTTTGTCAAATCTTTATTTTTATTATTTCTCTGTCTTATTTTTAGCGAAGAGTTCGACACGCAGTTAGTACCTTTAGAAAAATAATGAATAAATAAGAGATTATTTTAGTTGATGACATTGAGTATCAAGGGGGTAAACATTATATGAATAATTTCAGCCGCAATACGGGTAAATCGGCTTACTATCAGCCGCCAATGAAAAAACGTGGTGTCAGTGACTTGGAGGATATCGAAGAGAAGAAGTCAACGTCCGAAAGTATTAATGCCGTTCAGCCGCAGTCATCACAGCCAAATTGTCCTCCGCCTAAACCTCCTCAGCAGTCACCGCAGCCGCCGCACCGTCCGAATCAGCCAAATCACCGACCTCCTCAGCCGCCGCACGGTCGTCCGCCGTACCGCCCGAATCAAAGACCGTCAAACCGTCCTGCACCGCCGCCGCAAAATACCTCTGCACCCAATAACGAACAGCTTGACCGACTTGTGAACACGGCAAGCAAACATCTCAATACATCTCCAGAGGAACTGAAAAACGCTGCACAAAACGGAAATATGCAGAAACTGTTTTCTCAAATGTCGCCGTCACAGGCACAGCAGCTGCAAAAAATTCTCTCCGATGAAAATGCCGCAAAGAAGCTTTTAAGCACACCGCAGGCTCAGGCACTGTTAAGGGGTCTTTCAAAGAATGAATGATTTAAATTCTCAAATAAACCAAATTTTAAACAATCCCGAAATGATGGAGCAAATTAAAGCCTTAAGCGGACTGTTCGGGCAGTCCGCAGCTCCTCAGGGGGCAAACGGTGATTTCAACGTGTCGGAAAACAACAGCGTTGTGCAGCCAAAGCAGCAGTCGCCGCTTGACCTTTTGGGAGCGGACGGCTTGCAGACAGCTATGAGGTTTATGCCGATTATAACCGAGCTTAAAAAAGAGGACGATACAACTCAGCTTCTCCGTGCGATAAAGCCGTTTTTAAGTCCTCAGCGACAGGATAAGCTTGAAGAAGCGATTAGAATTCTGCGGATAATCAGAATTGTACCAATGTTAAAAAATCAAAACTTAATTCCATTAATTTAATTTTAATTTTTAGTGGGGTTCGTGAAGTAAGGCTAACAAGAACTATCTTCACGTGTTTCTTGCGGACTTTGTCCGCAATGAATCTGTTCTGACGGTGGGGGTGAGAATGTGAACGATATGGATAAAATGCAGGCAGAGGCAGTCAATCGTGCAAGGGAGATGTACAGCAGGCGGTCGCCGCCTTACAGTGCAAACGGATTTCCGAGCGGCTATAACGGCAATATGAAAACAAATCCGAATGCTGCTGCGGAAAAACACGGTCATCACGGAAGCTCTCAGGAACATTCAAAGCCTAAAAATATCGATAAGGAAAAGCCGCCTGAGATTGAGAATAAAAATGAACATATCGGCAGTACAGCCGAACCACAAAAGATACATCAAACTCAATCGGCGGATTTTCTTGATACTATTTTAGCGGATAAGGAAAAGGCTTTGATTATACTTTTGATTGCGTTGCTGAACGAAGAAAAGGCAAGCTCTTCATTATTGCTTGCCTTGATGTATTTGATAATTTGAATAAGCAGTAAAGCGGCAGCCTACCGTATACATTTCTAAAAATGCAAACCGTAGGTTTGCCGCCTTTTTTATTCTTTATTCTTTCTTATTTCTAAGTTACCTCACCTGTCCGTTGCCTCTGATAACGAATTTCATGGAAGTAAGCTCGTTAAGTCCCATAGGACCTCTTGCGTGGAGCTTCTGTGTTGAAATGCCTATCTCCGCACCAAGACCGAACTCTCCCCCGTCTGTGAATCGTGTGGACGCATTTACATAAACAGCCGCCGAATCAACTTCGTCCGTGAATTTCTGTGAATTAGCATAGTTTGTTGTTACAATACATTCACTGTGACCCGTGCTGTACTTTGCAATGTGGGAGATAGCTTCATCAATGCTGTCAACGATTTTCACCGCAAGGATATAGTCGCCGTACTCGGTGTACCAGTCGTCCTCCGTGGCATTTTCTACACCGCTCAGGATAGCCGCCGAACGCTCGCAGCAGCGGAGAGTAACATCTTTTTCGTCAAGTCTTGCCTTGATTACGGGCAAGGCTTTTTCTGCTATATCCTTGTGTACAAGAATAGTTTCGATAGCATTGCATACGGACGGACGAGATGTTTTTGCATTGAAAATAATTTCGGCTGCCATATCGATGTCCGCACTGTCATCAACATAAACGTGACAATTGCCTGCACCTGTTTCGATTACGGGTACTTTGGAATTTTCGACAACTGCCTTGATAAGGTTCGCCGAACCTCTCGGAATGAGTACATCAAGATAATCCGAAAGCTGCATAAGCTCAACACTTGACGCACGTGATGTGTCCTGAACAAGTGCAATGCAGTCCTTGGGCAATCCGACCTTTTCAATTGCATTTCTCATAATGTCGGCAATACATTTGTTTGAATTGATAGCTTCCTTTCCCCCACGGAGAATTACAGCGTTTCCCGATTTCAAACAGAGTGCCGCTGCATCGGACGTAACGTTCGGACGAGCCTCGAAAATAATTCCTATAACACCCATAGGAACTTTCACTTTCTCAATTCTCAGACCGTTCGGCAATGTTGAGCCGCCCATAACTACGCCTGTGGGGTCGGGAAGAGCCGCCACCTGACGAACACCCTCTGCCATACCCTCGATACGTGCCGGCGTGAGAGTAAGTCTGTCGATTAAAGATTCTCTTGTGCCGTTCTCACGTGCGATTTTAATATCGATTTCGTTTGCTTTTACAATTTCGTCCGCATTTGCGATAAGAGCGTCAGCGATTGAAAGTAAAGCTTTGTTTTTAAGTTCGCCTGCCGTAAGAAGAACTCTAGCGGCTTGCTTTGCGTTTTGACCCATTTGTTCCAATGTAGTCATTTTTAATCACCTTTCTTTTAACACGTGAAGATAGTTTATTTTTAATTTTAACTTCACGAACCCGACCAAAAATTTATTCGGTGCGGAACTTTTATAATTGAATTTTATTTTAGAAGAGAGGATATAAAATTCCTCACTCCTAATTCCTAACTAAAAAATCCTTTAATGCAGTCAAAAATTTCCGACTGCCAAAAACTAAAATTACGCATTACGAATTGCACTCGCAGATTCCGTATAAGTCCCTGAACAGTGCATCTTCAACCGTCATCTGTGAACCGAAAATGTCTATACCGTTAGGCATTTCCAAATCCGTGACAACCTCTTCAAGTTCTCTGTAGCCGATTTTCTGTAGACTATTTTCGGTAAGAAAAGCCGAAATAACCTCTTCAAGCTCAAACTGTGAAAGCGTGTATGCCTGACCGCCGTAACCGTCAAGTACGGGCGACATTCTGTGGGGGTCTGTATTTTCGATTTCAAACTCGTGCTGAATATAAAACAAATCCGCTGTTTTGCTTATTTTCAAAATTGTCTTGTATTCAACGTTAAAATCATTTTGAGAGAAATCGTTGTATATAAAATCAAACTCCGCTGTCGGGTCGTCACCTTGGCTGTAAAATTCCGTCCGCTTGCAAAATTGCTTTGCAAGTCTGAGAATATCACTGTAAAATTCGGGAGTAGTTCTGCATTTTTCAATGAAGTAGTCGTAATCTTTCTTTTTGTAAATGCGTGTGATAACATCATAAATCCTTTTATCCATTTTTTCACCTTTTTAACACGTGAAGATAGTTTGTTTTAAATTTTACTTTACGTACCCGACCGCAGCTTTATTTTATGCGGAAGTTTAAGGTTATCTTTTTTATCCGATTTTGAATTTCTCCCGAAACTCCATATTCATATTGAAAAGCTCGTCAATCGTAACAACCTTTTTATCGGCAGTTTCAATGTCGATTTCCTTTGACCATAAAAACGGATAGATAAGCATACCCTCATCAAAGCCGACTTTTTTACAGTCCTCGGAAAAATTCTTCCAACGGAACGATTCATAGAATTTATCGAATTTGTCGGTACTGATACACAGTGTAAGAAAAGACCCATATTTAAACTCCAAATTTTCCCATTCGAGTGTATCGGGGGCGAAGTAACAAATTTCGCCAATGCCCCAACCGACGGAATAATTTCCAACGTTAACCGCAAAAACACCGCCGAAAATATCGTCCGCAACAATAATAAGTCCGTCGGGCTTATTTCTATTATACGATAAAATATCACGTCTTGCAAGACTTCTTTTGCCTAATATTCTGATAGTATTGTCAATCATAATTCCTGAAGTATTTGAAATGACAATTCCCAAAACAGAATCGGGAGAAATTCCCAAAGCCGTGAGAATATCCTCTTCATTGTCGGCTTCGTCTGTATAAACCTCAATTTTCCTGTCGGATTTTTCAATCATATCAAGAAACGTCCTGTGTATGTTTATTTTGCAGCTGTGAAAACCGTTCCTATCTTCTTTCCGTCGAATAAGTCGTATAATCTCTTCGGAGTTTCGCCGTTCATAATACAGCATTCTATGCCGTAAGAGGTTGCATATTCAGCTGCGATAATCTTTGTAATCATACCGCCCGTGCCACGGTTAGAACCCGAACCGCTTGCCATTGTGCGGATTTCGTCCGTGATTTCCTCAACAACTTCAATCTTTTCCGCATCGGGATTATTCTTCGGATTCTTAGTGTACAAGCCGTCAATGTCGGTGAGCATAACAAGCAAGTCTGCATTGACTATCTCCGCAACGATAGCTGAAAGTCTGTCGTTGTCGCCGATTTTGTCGCCGTCGAGTTCGTCGATAGCACAGGTGTCGTTCTCGTTCACGATAGGAATAATTCCCATTTCAAGGAGAGTTTCCATTGTGTTGATAACGTTCTGCTTTTTGTGGTCGGTGTCTACGGCGAACTTTGTCAAAAGTACCTGAGCAACATTGTGATTGTACTCGCCGAAAAGCTTATCGTAAATGAACATAAGCTCACACTGACCTACAGCTGCAAGAGCTTGTTTCTCTCTGTTCTTCGAGGGACGTTCTTTCAAGCCGAGCTTTCCTACACCTACACCGATAGCACCCGAGCTTACAAGGACTATTTCCTTGCCCGAGTTTGTAAGGTCGCAGATGACTTTTACAAGCTGTTCGATTCGGCGGAGGTTAAGTCTGCCGTTTTCATATGTAAGGGTAGATGTGCCTACTTTAATTACTATACGTTTTGCTTCTGTTATTTCCATATTACATTTCTTTCCTTTTCAACTGATAGATTCAATATCCGTGCATGGCGGAGTGAATTGCTTTAGCGGAAAGTTTTCTCCCTTTGACCGGCAATTCGCTCCGCTCTTGCCTGTTTTGGTTTGTGTCGAGAGATATTATTTTTTGGGGGGATTTTATTTTTGCTTGTTGATAGTTTGTTTAGTTTCGCTGAGGGTAGTTTATTTTCTACGCTGATTTGTTTCGTCAGCGAGCGGGGCTCTGCCCCATATGCACTCTAACTTTATAAAAAAATTTTATTTCCCCACTCTTTAGGGGACGCTTTCTGCCAAAGCGTCCCCTCTTTCAAAACAGTCCACCGGACTGTTTTGAAATTCACCCCTTGCAAAGGGCTGAACGCTGGGGAGTTTCGGCGGTTGCGACCGCCGACCAAAGGCTCTGCCTTTGGAATCCGCAAGCCTTTGTAAAGGCTTGAGCGAAACTTTAACAGGTCGCTGCCGAAAGTTTTTTTATAAACTCAAACCCTCACAAGTCTTAATGAACTCCTCAACCTGCTTTAAAATAATATCTACACCGCCGATATCATTACTCTCGATATTAAGCGGCATAATCGGGTCGTGTACACTCAATCTCAGCAAGAACCAGCCGTTTCCGTGTTGCTTGTCAAGCGACACACGAACACCCTCTCTGCTGTCGTCTGCAAGCTTCCAGCCGTCCTTGGTGAGTGCGTATTCGTTGAGCTTATCGATAACACTTTCGCCGTAGCTGCGGAAATCGTGTTCTGTAATCTTGTAGCGGACTTCCTTTTCCTCTTTGGCTTCCTTAAGCTGAGAAACATACTCTTCAAGCGTCTTGCCCTCCTGCTTAAGCTTCGCCATTTTAATTATAATCTTTGTGCAGAGATACGCACCGTCATCGAGAAAATAATTTTCACGCATAGCCGCATGACCCGAAGTTTCGATAGCGAGCGGACAGTTAATCCCCTCGGAGTTAAGACGGATAGCTTCGTTTATAACGTTCTTGTAGCCACGCTTGAAACGGTGATGTTTACCACCGAGAGTGTTTTCAATGAACTCTTTCAGACCGTCCGAGGTAATCGAATCGGTTACGATAGTTCCGCCCTCGTTGCCCTCAAGTGCAATTGCAGACGCAACGGCAACAAGCCTGTTTCGGTTGATTTCGTTTCCGCTGCTGTCAACCGCACCGCCACGGTCAACGTCCGTGTCAAAGATAACTCCCAAATCGGCTTTGCTTTCAAGCACGGCTTCACAAATTGATTTCATAGCTTCGGCATTTTCGGGATTCGGAACGTGGTTCGGGAACATACCGTCGGGTTCGAGATAACGGCTGCCGTTCGTGTCAGCACCGAGGGGAGAAAGAACCTTTTCCGCATAGAAACCGCCTGCACCGTTGCCTGCGTCTACAACGATTTTAAAGCCTTTCAGCGGTTGGTCGTAATCCTCGGCATTTACTTCCTTTTTGATGATATCTCTCAAACGTGCGGAATAGTCCGTCATATAGTCAACGGCTTTAATTTCGCCGTCCGCTATTGTTTCGGGAACTCTGCCGTTCTGAGCAAGCTCCAGAAGTGCGGTGATATCCTCGCTTTCAAGACCGCCGTCACGGGTAAAGAATTTCAGACCGTTTCGGTTGAAAGGGTGGTGGCTTGCGGTAATCTGAACAGCACCGTCACAGTTTAAATCGATTGTAGTCATAAACATAGACGGAGTTGAGGAAAGACCGCAGTCAAGAACTGTGATACCGCTTTTTGAAAGAGTTTCGGTTACTACTTTTAAAATAGCGGGACCCGATATTCTCGAATCTCTGCCGACTGAAACGGTAAGCTCGGAATAATCCTTGCCGACCTTATCGGAAAGCCATACGGCGAAAGCGTTGACAATAGCTTCACAGACATCGTTTGTAAGGTTTACATGTTCGTTTTCGACACCCTCAACGGCAACTCCTCGGATATCCGTACCGCTTTTGAGGTGACTCCATTTTTCTTCTAACATTTTATGATAATACTCCTTTTTCGTATTTTGGATTTACGGACAAATCAACTTGAAATAGAATTTGTCTGCAAATTTTGTTTCTTCTATTATACATTATATTTGAAGAATTGTCGATAATAAAAGTAAAAAAAGAGGTGCTTAAAATGAAACATTTAATTGAACTCAGCAATGTGAACAAATATTATTCGGGAAAGAATGGCAGTATTCACGTTTTGAAAGATATTTCTCTCAGTGTTGACCGTGGCGAGTTCGTTGCGATTACGGGCAGCAGCGGTTCGGGGAAGTCTACTTTGATGAATATTATCGGCTGTCTTGATACTCCAACGTCGGGCAGATACAATCTTGACGGTCACAACGTTATGAGAATGAGCGAGAGAAATCAGGCTCATATACGCAACCGTGAGATTGGATTTATTTTTCAGGGGTTTAATCTTATCTATGCTTTGAATGCTTTGGAGAATGTTCAGTTACCGCTTATGTACCGTGGCATTCCGCAAAAAGAGAGAACAGTGCTTGCCGAGAGGGCTTTGAAAATGGTAGGTCTTGAAAAGCGTATGTTTCATAAGCCATACGAGCTTTCAGGAGGTCAGCAGCAGAGGGTTGCTATTGCAAGGGCGATTGCGGCGAAGCCGCCTATAATTCTTGCGGACGAACCGACAGGAAATCTTGATTCAAATTCGGGGGAGATAGTTCTTGAAGCGTTATTGAAGCTTAACGGTATAGGTAAGACTGTTGTTTTGATAACGCATGATAAAAAAGTTGCTGATATGGCAAGCAGAGAAATAAAAATTTCCGACGGGGAAATTGATGATTAATGCGTAATTATTTGTTTTTTGGGGGCGGCAAGTTTTATTATGTATATAGAAAATGTGGTTTGTGGGTTGACAATATGCCTGTATTTGTGTAGAACGTTATAGTGGCTTTTAATCGTGTACAAAAAATTTAAAGTAAACTTTAAGAAAAAATTTAAGTTGACTTAAGGTAGCCGTGATATTATTATTACAGAAACAAACACCGACAACGGAGGGCAATGCCCGCAGGAGATACGTGAAGATAGTCTTTTTAAGAAATAACTGTATGAACCCGACCGAAAGTTTTAGGTATGATTGTTATTGTACAAAATAAAGGCGGACAACGTCCGCTTGAAACACGTGAAGACAGTCCGTTTAAAAATAACT
>CADCHW010000027.1:0-4063 GCA_902801245.1 uncultured Ruminococcus sp. | reverse complement strand
ACAACGTCCGCTTGAAACACGTGAAGACAGTCCGTTTAAAAATAACTGTACGAACCCGACCGAAAGTTTTAGGTATGATTGTTATTGTACAAAATAAAGTGGGTCAAAAACTTCCGCATTAAATCAATTATTGGTCGGGTAAAAGAAGTCGGACTAACAATAACTATCTTCACGTGTTTAAAAGAAAAAAGGAGGAACACAACTATGAAAAAGAATAAGATAATCGCAGTTATACTCGCAGCTATGCTCACAGCGTCATTATTTACTGCATGTAATAATTCGGATACAAGCTCCGATACAGGAAGTACGGCAAGTATTTCAAGCTCCGCTCAGTCAACCGAAGCAACCGAGGATTCGGCAGAAGCCGCAGATTCTTCTTCCAAAAAATCGGACAGCGGTTCAAAGGAAACATCGTCTACAGCAACCGAGGAAAAAGAAATGTTCACAGACCGTGACCTCTCAGGCGAATATGATGAGTCCAACGCAACAACCGTTACCTGCAAAGACAAAACTTTCACGGTAAACGGTGACGGTGCTAAAGCAGCGGACAATGTTTTGACTATCTCCGAAGAGGGAACTTACATTATCAGCGGTACTGTTACAGACGGAAGAATTGTTGTTGAAGCAGACGAAAAAGCTAAAGTTCAGATAGTTCTTAAGGACTGCTCGATTACAAGCTCCGACTACTCTGCACTTTATGTCAAGAGTGCCGACAAGGTTTTCTTAACCCTTGCCGACGGCACAAACAATACTATCTCAGACGGCAAAACCTACAAGGAGGATTCCGAGGAGAGCAACGTTGATTCGGCTATTTTCAGTAAAACAACCTTGACAATAAACGGTACGGGTTCGCTCACAGTAAACGGAAATATGAGCCACGCTATTGTATCTAAGGATAACCTTAAAATTGCAAGCGGTACAATTACAGTGAACTCCGCAGGCAGTGCGATTTGCGGTAAGGACAGCGTGAGAATTGCCGACGGCACTATCAATGTGACAAGCGGCGGTGACGGCATTAAGGCTACAAACACCGAAAAAGAGGATAAGGGCTACGTTTACATTGGCGGCGGCAAGATTACAATTACAAGCGACAATGACGGCATTCAGGCTGAAACAACTCTCACTTGTGAGAAAGCCGATATAACTCTCAAAACAGGCGGCGGCAATGAAAATTCCTCAAAATCTCACACCGAGAATTTCGGCGGCTGGGGTAAATGGGGCAATCAGGCTGATACATCATCAACAGCTTCGGACGAGGATTCCACTTCCGCCAAGGGCTTGAAAGCAGGCGGCGACATCACAATTGACGGTGCTACAGTTACGGCAGATTGTGCGGACGATACTGTTCACTCCAACTCCAACGTTACCGTAAACAGCGGTACTCTTACACTCACTTCGGGTGATGACGGTATTCATGCCGATACTTCGACAGTTATCAACGGCGGCAAGCTTACGATTACAAAGAGTTACGAGGGTATTGAGGGTTCAAACATCACTGTAAGCGGCGGCGAGATTGACGTAACCGCAAGCGATGACGGTATGAACGCAGGAGGCGGCAGCGACCAGTCCGCAATGGGCGGCAGACCCGGACAGAACAGCTTTACAGCCGACAGCGATGTATTCCTGAAAATCACAGGCGGTACAATCAAGGTAAATGCAGGCGGCGACGGACTTGATTCCAACAACACATTGACTATCGAGGGTGGCACGATTTACGCTGACGGTCCGACAGACAGCGGCAACGGTGCTTTGGACTTTGAAACAACGGCTACAATTTCGGGCGGTACGCTTGTTGCGGTAGGCAGCTCGGGAATGGCTGAGAGCTTTTCGGAGGATTCCAAGCAAGCTTCGATTCTCTATTGTATGTCGGAGAGCCACAATGCAGGCGAAAAAATTACTCTCACAGACGAGAGCGGAAAAGAGCTTGTTTCATACACCGCAGCAAAGACTTTCAATGCTGACTCCGGAGCTTAAGTCAAGCGGTAAATATACTCTTAAGGTCGGCGACAGCAGCTATGAAATCGAAATGACTTCCAACTCCTATTCCAACGGCGGCGGCATGATGCAGCAGCCCAACGAGAGCAACACCGCAAACGGCAGCACAGGCGGCGGATTTAACAGCATTTAAAATAGTATAGACGGCAATAAAAACTCTCCTTTAGTTTGATACTAAGGGAGAGCTTTTTAATTACTAAACAACCAATAATATTTAGGCTGTTTTGTTAATATTTGCGTTTGAACTAAGACCTACCGAGTATCTTAAAACTTCGAGTGAGTCTACGCTGTCAACACTGCCGTCTTTATTGACATCTGCAAGCTTTGACTGCTTGCTGTTAAGATTTTCAAGCTTAACGCTTGCACGGAGAATTAAAAGTGCGTCGGCAGAGGTGATTTTGTTGTCGCCGTCAAGGTCGCCGTATTTTGTGCCGTTGCCGAGAGCGGCGGGAGGAGTAGTTGTGATAACTTCGTTGTGATTCCATGCAGGATACATACCGGCATAATTTACGAAATTATATGTTTTTAAATTGTTTGAATAACTCACAAAATTACTTATCAGATAAAACGACTTCTTTTCATAAGGAGTGTTGAAATAAGTGTAAACTTCATCTGTGGTTTTGCAGCCCAATGTTTTTCCGATTGTTGAGCTGTTGGCAGTGTCAGAGGGGAAACCCAACGCAACAAGTGCCGTCTTAAAAGTTTTAAACCCGTTAAAATTTCTTCTTTGAACAGAATATTTTCCGTTGCTTTTCAATGTACACGTTTTTACATACGTATATACTTCGTCCATAATATAGTATTGTTTAACAAACTCGCCGCTGCTGTTGCACTCGAAAACTCTGTACTTAACGTGATAGTCCGCAGCAGGGAACGGTCTGTAATGCGATTCGACAAGCACGCACTTTTTTCCGTTTCTCTCAATGATACCGCCTACGCAATGTTCTTCCGCACCGGCATGATACTCCATATAATCCGAGGACTTTGCATAAACGTTAATACTCTTTTGTCTGGTGATATTTCCGTAATAATCGGAAGTGTAATATTCAATATCAATCTTATTGTCATTGTCGCTTGCTCTGATAAGATAAACTACCATTTCATCTTTTCCGTCATTGTTGAAATCCGCCGTGTCATAACCGAGAATACCTTTACGCTTTGCCCACGTATTACTGTAATTTGAACTGCTTACAGCCGCTTTTATAGGATTTGTGTTTGCATAGCCGTACTTCGGAACAAGCACATCTTGAACATAAGCCGCATAATTCGCACTACCCGACGGCTCGGCTGAGATAACATCTCGGCTGGGAACATCATTCGTCTGAACCGCCTCTGCCGTAATCGCCGTACAAACGCTTAACACCAAACATAATGCACATAATAAGATTTTTTTCATTGTAAACTCTCCTTTTTGGATAAATTTGCTATGGTTAATTATAATACATAATTTAAGCTGTTGTCAATACAAATTGTTAAAATTGTAGATAAAAAGGAAAATTGACCACTCGCAGTAGCCAATTTTCCCAAATCAATTATTAACTGTGTCTTATGCTTCGGTGTGTACCTCTTAGATATAAATTCGGACGCAGGCGGTAAAGTCACTTAACTCAAAAAGTCGGTGTGCGTATTTCGTCCGGCGTTGCCGGTTTTTTTATCGGCAGTCGGATAACCGTTTTAAGCCGTTCAGGTTTTGTTCTCCTTGGGTCGCTCAGATATATTTCGTGGTGAAAACGTTTGTCTGTTATGTCAATCTCATATCCCGATTCGTTGGCGAACTTGTGCATAAGTTCAATTGTTGTCGGTTCATCGTCATATGACCCTATGTGCATACACTGAACACATAATCCCTCGGTGTGCGTGAAAAACTCAACCTTTGAAAAGTCGGTTTTTTTCTTTTTTGTGGCTTCTTCAATTGCCCAGTTGAAATCTTCTTTATTAACGAAATCGGGAAGTCTGATTAAAGAAATCCAGTTAAAATTTTCCTTGTGTGAGATGTCAAAGCCTTGGACTGTTTCGGAATGCGTTGCCCACCATAACCCCTCTAAAGGCGGAACAACAAAATCAAAAT
>CADCHW010000026.1 GCA_902801245.1 uncultured Ruminococcus sp. | reverse complement strand
GCGTATATGCCGATTGGATTTTCTGGTATATACGCTGTTTAATATGTACTATGGATATACAAATATCAATTAATAATCTTATTCTAAATCTCTTCTGCTCAAAATCAGTAATTCTATTTACTTCTTAGGGCTTGTTGACTTGATGTAGCCGTCATTGCCGACCGTAATTCTTGCACCGCAGCCCGAACACTTATACTGTGTATTGCGTGTTACGTTGTAGGTTGTTCCGCAATGCGGACATGTTACCGAATGTGACATACAATTCCCCTCCTTTTCCAAAATCTAATGTTGTCTGCTATAGTTTAATACGAGGATTAATCTGTAACGTTCGATCTTTAGGGGGGTAAAGTCGATAAAAATGGCACCCTAATATGGATAATATTTAGGGGTGTTATTTTTAAAACTTTTGGCTTTGTTATCGGAAGAATCAAGGATATACTCCCTAATTGACGAACGTTACAGCTTAATTGCAAAATGCACAAAAACGACAATACCATACTCATTACAGCTTTGGACTTCTTCATAATAACACCTTATTTCCGTTGACTTGGCAACTTCGTTTTTTTATATTCTAGCAAAGTTTTCAATGCACAGGAGTATCTATACAGAAAAAACCTATGAATATTGTTAAAATTTATCAAAACTTGTAATGATATTATATCACATAATTTTCCAAAATGCGACCCCTAAGAGTAGGCAATTTCAAAATTAAAAAAATCATAAATTATCTTCTGTTTGCCATTTTGTGAATGTCTTGTGCTGCCATAGAGCTTGCGGCTGCTGTAACATTGCTTGCTCTTCTAATTTTCCTTCTTCGGCTGCTGCATTTGTTGCTTGACTAATCTTCCTCGCTTCGGCGGCTGCTGCTTCGTTTGCTGCGGCACTTCGTAATGCCGCCTGTGCCGCAACTGCACTTTCGGTTGCGGTCTGCTGTGCAGCGGTAAGAATTGAAGCCTGCATTGTTTCCATACGTTCACGGTGTGCAACCTCTTCATAAAGATTAAGTGCTTCCTTAAGAGAATCGGCACGTCCGCTGTTAAGATATTCAAGAAGTTGATTTATAACATTTAAATCAAGATATTTTTCGTGTAAAGCGTTTTTTGCCCACGAAATTTCTTCAGATTGAAGATAAATTGCAAGTTCTGCTTCAAGTTCTTTCTGTTCCTCTTGAGCTGGAATAACGTACTTCTTGCGATATTGGTCTGCTAAAGCTTTGTTAGATTTTGGAGTAAACGCTTGATTGAGAAGATTGATGAAAAGTGCTACACTAAATGTTGTTAATAAAAATCCTAAACATATTGCACCTAAGAAATTAATGTGTTCGTCCATTAATCCCATTACAAACATAATTACACCGGCTGCAAAGCATATCATTTTTTGTGTTTTAGTAAAATATCTTTCTATTTCAGCTGCCTTTTCTCTCCCTTTAGCAACCTTTTCTTTGGCTTTTTTAACGGCATTCAACTTATCGTTCAACACATTAAAAATTCTCAGCATTTCTTGAAGAGCCAAAATAAGCTGATTTTTTTCCAAAGCAGAAAAGTCGGTGTATTGACTATATTGTATGTCTGATTCCATAATTATTAAACCTCCTTTTTGTGTACTCTATAACAGAATACAAACAAATGATAAATTATCTTCTGTTTGCCATTTTGTGAATGTCTTGTGCTGCCCTTCTTCGGCTGCTGCATTTGTTGCTTGACTAATCTTCCTCGCTTCGGCGGCTGCTGCTTCGTTTGCTGCGGCACTTCGTAATGCCGCCTGTGCCGCAATCGAAGTTTGATTTGCTGTGTACTGTGTTGCAGTCATAATTGAAGACTGCATTCTTTCCATACGGTTGCGGTGAGCAATCTCTTCATACAGGTTAAGTGCTTCCTTAAGCGAATCGGCACGTCCGCATATTAAAAAGTCAAGAAGTTGATTGATAGTGTTTATTCTTAGATATCTTTCGTTTAAAGTACGTCTTGCCCACAAAACCCCTTGAGATTGAAGATACTGTGCGAGGTCTGCTTCCATTGCGGCTTTTTGCTGTTGAAGCGGAGCTACATGTTCCGTGCGGTACTTATCTGCCAATTCTTTCTGATATTCGGAAGGGAAAGATTCATTTAAACAATAAATGACAAATACTAAGATACCGGCAATTGTTACTCCAGAAACCAGTGCTATAAGGAAATCGGCGATGACTATCAACACACAAATGAATGTAATTGCACCCACTGCTCCGCATATCATTATTTGTTTTGGAGATAAAGCTCTTTCAATATTTTTTGCAGCCTTTTCCTCTATCATAATCTTTTGTTTAATTTCCGTAACAGAATTAACCTTATAATTCAACACATTAAGAATTCTGAGTACTTCCTGCAAAGCCGAAATTAATCGTTGCTTATCCAAAACAGAAAGGTCGGTGTATGGGGGATACTGAGGGGGTTGATTTGCGATTTTCTGGTTCATGGTGAAACCTCCTTTTTGCTGTAGTCGTACTCTTGCCTAAATCACTATAGACCTTGACCGCCATACAAAAACAGCGAATTTGTTTAAGCGTATAGCATTCCGTTAATATATAGTTTTTTGTTAAATTTCAATGTATTAGTGAGTTAATCGATAAAAAAACATTATGGTAAAATGAATTTTTATCGAATCTTTATAGTTGATATTATACCACATAATTTTCCAAAATGCGACCACTCGGAGTGGTCAATTACATTTTTTATCAAAAATTTTTATTAATCCGTTTTTTTCTTATTTTAAATAATCTTTTATCTCAAATATCTTTCCAAGGAAAACCAAATCATAATTACTCATTAAAAAATGCCACAATCTCAAACATACCCCGTTAATAAATGGGCGAAAAACATACGTTTCAAAATAAAAAATTTATATAAAATCACAAAAGGGTATTGTAATTTCTCTAAAGATGTAGTATAATATACTTATTCGAGTGACTAAAGACCGCCGTTTTTTATTGAATATGATAACACAGCGGATTTTACAAGAGTTGCTTTATCTATGGAGGAGTTGTTAAAAATGAATTATAATTTAACCGTTCAGGAAGCTAAGGAGCTTATTACAGCCAAGCTTTCACACAATATGGGTGTTGCCGTTAAAGACGCAACAGACGAGCATTTTTACAAGGCTACCGCTTTGGTTGTGCGTGACCTTATGAGCAAGGGCTACAAGGAGTTTACAGAAAAAACGGTTGCTCAAAAGAAAAAGACTGTTTACTATCTTTGTATGGAGTTTTTGCTCGGTCGTTCCTTGAAGAACAATGTATGTAATCTCGATTTGGAGGATACATTCAATAAGGCTTTACAGGGTTTTGGCACGGATATTGACAATATTTACGCTCAAGAACCCGACGCAGGTCTGGGCAACGGCGGTTTGGGTCGTCTTGCAGCTTGCTTCCTTGACGGTCTTGCTTCACAGGGTTATCCGTCTATGGGTTATTCTCTCCGTTACGAAATGGGTATCTTCAAACAGAGCCTTGTTGACGGCTGGCAGACGGAGCTTCCCGATAACTGGCTTCCCGGCGGCAGCGTGTGGCTTCAGTCGCACCCCGATAAGGCTGTTGAGGTAAAGTTCAACGGTAATGTTGAGGAAACATGGGGCGACGGAAAATGTACAGTAAAGCTTAACAATGCCACAACCGTTACGGCTGTTCCTTATGATATGTACGTTTCCGGCAACGAGGGCAAGGGTATCAGCCGCCTTAGACTTTGGGCTGCAAAGGCTGAAAATATCGATATGAACCTCTTCAATGACGGTCAGTATATGCGTGCTATGGAACAAAAGGCTATGGCTGAGTCTATCACTCAGATTCTTTATCCGGGCGATAATCACGCAGAGGGTAAGAGTCTTCGCCTTAATCAGCAGTACTTCCTTGTATCCGCTACTATTCAGGATATTCTGAGAAGACACTTTATGAACAACGGCACACTTGAAAATCTTCCCGAGTTCGTTACTCTCCATTTGAATGATACTCACCCGGTACTCGCAGTACCCGAGCTTATGAGAATCATTATGGACGACTACGGCTACGGCTGGGACGAAGCTTGGGATATCGTTTCAAAAACTATCGCTTACACAAACCATACCGTTATGCGTGAAGCTCTCGAATGCTGGGGCGAGGATATGTTCAGGAACAAGCTCCCGAGAATTTATCAGATTGTTGCCGAGCTTAACAGACGTTACTGCGAGGAACTTCACTCTAAGAATATTGACGGCTATCAGGTCGGCAGAATGGCTATTATTAACGACGGTGTTGTTAAAATGGCAAATCTTGCTGTTATGGCAAGCTACAAGGTAAACGGTGTTTCCGCACTGCACAGTCAGATTTTGAAAGACACTGTTTTCAATGATTATTACAAGGTTACTCCCGAGAAGTTCACAAACGTTACTAACGGTATCGCTCACAGACGTTGGCTCAATCAGTCCAATCCCGAACTGTCGGCTCTTATCACTGATCTTATAGGCGGCGGTTTCCGTGCGGACGCTTCCGAGCTTACAAAGCTTTTGAAGTATACTGACGATAAAGCAGTACTTGATAAGCTTGCTAAAATCAAGTACAACAACAAGGTTGCAATGGCTAAGTACATCAAGAAACACAACGGTGTTGTTATCGACCCGAATTCTATTTTTGATGTACAGGTTAAGCGTTTGCACGAGTACAAAAGACAGTTGCTCAACGCTCTTCACATTCTTACACAGTGGCAGTATCTCAGAGAGAACCCGAATGCGAAGTTTACTCCGAAGACATACATATTCGGTGCGAAAGCCGCTCCCGGATATTATTTCGCAAAGGAGATTATCCAGTTTATTGTTAAAATGGCAGACCAGATTAACAGCGACCCGAGAGTAAACGACAAGCTTAAGGTTGTTTATCTTGAGGATTACAGAGTTACCGTTGCCGAGAAGCTTATGCCAGCTTCGGAAATCAGTGAGCAGATTTCACTTGCAGGCACAGAGGCTTCGGGTACGGGCAATATGAAGTTTATGATTAACGGTGCTTTAACTCTCGGTACTCTTGACGGTGCTAACGTTGAGATTCACGATGCAGTCGGCGATGACAATATGTTCCTCTTCGGTATGACTACTCCTGAGGTTGTTAAGCTTAAGGCTAACGGTTACAACCCAATGGATTACTATGTGAACAATCCTGTTATAAAGAAAGCAATCGACGAGCTTAACAGCACACATTTCGGTCATATTGCTAAGAACCTCACAGAGCAAGACCCGTATATGGTACTTGCAGATTTCGCAGATTATGCGGAAGCTCAGGAGAAGTCTTCACTGCTGTATGCGGATAAGGCTAAGTGGAATGAGATTTCTCTTATTAACATTGCTAATTCGGGTATCTTTGCGGCTGACAGAGCTATTAAGGATTACGCAGAGGGTATCTGGAATTTGAAGCCGGTTGAGTAATAATTCGTAATTACGGTTTTGGATAGACGGAAGTCGGTTTGCTTAATATGATATAAATAAAGGTCGGTGAGAGATTTATCACCGACCTTTTAGTATTAGATTATACTCGAAAGAGTTAAAATTTAGCACTTTTCTTTCTTAGACCGGCAATTCGCTACGCTGTTGCCTGATTTGGTTTTAATTGAAAGATATATTTTTAACAGTTTTTTTATTTATGTTCTTTGATAGTTTGTTCGGTTTCGCTGAGGGTAGTTTATTTTTCTACAATAATTTGTTCCGTCAGCGAGCAGGGCTCTGCCCCTGCACCCCGCAAGCTTTGAAAAGCTTGACCAAACTTTAAAATGCTAAATCTTTTAGATTTTGAGTATATAATATTGTAAATTTCAAAAGATTCATAAAAATATTATCCGTGATTATAAGCCGAATAATCAAAATCAAAGGCTATAACGTACATAAGATTCGGGTGTATAATATCATCTTTGCAGATAAGCCTATAATTATGATTGTAAAACCGAAAAACTATTAACTTGCTGTCGTTTGAAATAATATCAATACCCTTGCATATGTCCTGCATAGATTTAGATAATTGATTCACAGGAATTTTTTCAAGTCCTGATTTTTTACCCCTTTGAAGTGCTTCAATAGTATTTATCTGAGATAGCTCACTCATTCGTTCAAACAAGGCATCATATGCGGTACATTTTTTTGATTTATCTTTTGTGAAGATATCAAAATTATAATTCTTGTTTGTGGTAACATATTCAAAACTAAAACAAATTTTAGTTACTTGCGTTATCTGAGGTTTACCGGAAATTTTTTCCGGTTTTTTCGTTTTATCCTTAAAGTGTCCCATATTATTAGTTCAGATAGTTTTCCGTAAAAAATTTTTTTATTGTATCACGGCTTATTGTACGGTTTAAATGATGTCCGTTATCGGTAGCTTCAATCCACGGTGTTTCCTTGTGGGTTTTATTTCTCAGTCCCCAAGCGGAATATTGACCGAAAATTTCAAAAACTTCTTCAAGCAGCTCTTGGTCGGCTGGGGAAATTTTATTTAATTCAGCTGCCTCTTCGTCCGTAATGTCTAAATCATTTGGGTTTGAATATGTTTTATAAACTTTTGGTACTACCGGACCTTGTTCCCAAGCAACTATGTTGTCATCGAACAGGCTCTTGTTATTCAATGCGAGAGAACAACCCTCGGCATAGTAAAGCAGTTTAAGCAGCTTTAAAATTGTCATTTTCTCGGAACCGTTCTCTTCTTCAGTTTTATTACGCCAAATAAACCATTTAGCTATGTCGTAAACAGAATAGTCGGCTTTTTCATATGTCATATTAAATTCACCCTTTCATCAACATTATTCCCAATTACTATTATAGTATATTATCAACACTTTTTCCATTGCTAATTTATATAAAATAAAAACAGAATTTGATAAAAATTACACAAAAGGTTTCGGTAAAATTCTGTAGCTTCACAATATATTAAGACATTAAAAAATAACGGTCGGTGATAAGTTTATCACTGACCGCTAAATATTTTAATTACAGAAATCTGTATTATTATCGCTTACATAATTATTCTTTAATTCAAATATCCGTTTGTGTTTGCGTACAGCTTGACCATGCTTTCGGGAAGTCTGCTTATACACGCAATGTCACGAACTGTAAGCGAACAGCCGCAGTATTCAGACCTTATCTCGTTTTCGTCAATCAGCAGACAGGAAGCGAAATAGTCCGCTTCGTTTTCAAGCCGCTGTACGGGAATATCCGTGTTGACCGTAAGCTGAAACGAATTTGTAGTGTTATGCAGAATAATATGTCCAAGCTCGTGTGCAACCGTCACACGGCAATCCTCGTAGCACAGCTCCGAATTTACAATAATAATATAGTTCCTGAAATACTTGAAGAACAGTCCGTTCACACAGTCGGGCAAATCAAAGTAGAAAATACTGATTCCCATTTTTTCGCACAGCTCAAACGGACAAGCCGTGTTGTATTTCTTTTTCAGATTATTAACCTTTCGCTGAATTTCTCTCAATTACATACCTCCTGTTTTTTTATCCGTTTTCGGAATAACTATTGCCGCCGCCGATTTTATAGCTATAACGATTTTCTCCCTATCCTCCGCCGTCATAGGCTGACCGTTGAACATCAAACCCTGCTGCGACATCAAAAGCTTTGTGAAGTCGTCTATAACGTCGCCGATATCCTGTTCTTCCTTTTGCGATGTGAAACCAATCAGGTAGTCGGGGGTTGTGTCAAGCAAAGTGCATATTTTCGCAAGAACGGTGTTGTCGGGTTCTCGCCTGTCCTGTTCGTACATTCCCACCGCCGACGGACTGATTCCCAGCTTCTCCGCAAATTCTTTTTGAGTGTAACCCTTTTCGGTTCTCAGCTTTTTTAGACGATTTCCGAAAGTGTTATCCATTTCTTATCAACCTTTCTGTAGTTCTTAGACTTCTCGTTTTGTACCTTGAATGCATTATACCACACAAAACGTGTAAATGCAAGTATTTTATTAAAAAATCTTTTGAAAAAATAAATAAAGTACGTGTTTTGGTACTTAAATAAAAAATATCGAACTTTTGTTTGAAAAAAGACTTGATTTTTTTCAAAAAGTGTGTTAGATTAGAATTAAAGACATCGAAACGATAGGGGATATAAAAATTAATTGCTTGCAGTTAATATCGCAGAAGATGTCGGAAGGTAAATTTTTTATTCATCAATCACACGTTTAGTGTGAAATTCAGGAGGTACTATGGATTACACAGATTACAAGAACTGGGCGAATGAGTACAGACAGCAGGTCGAAGTTCTCGACAGGAAGCTCAATGGACGAAAGGACAAGAAGAAGTTTCCCACAGCAGAGGAAAGAATGGTCTTTGAAAACACAACGAGGATTCTTTACGAAATGAGGCTTGACTGCATAAAAACTCTTGCAGTTCTTGAGCAGAAAGCACAGCAGATAAAGGAGGGGGAGATGTATGCGGAAAGCAGAGTTATCGCTTAACAGACAAATGGAAGAGCTTTACTGTGTGAGCATTGACGGTCAAAGATATTCCGACACAAACAGTAAAGATATCGGCAGAATGAGGAATATGCTTACCCATGCTATGACAAACTCTCTCACGGAAAGACAATACAGCTGTCTTTCAATGTACTATTTTGACAGTATGACAATGAAAGAGATTGCCAAAACTCTCGGACTGCATCAGTCTACCGTTTCAAGGCACGTGCATGCGGCAAGGGTTAAGCTGGAGAAGCTGAAAGCATTTGTTGACTAATGTTTAAAATATCACTCTTAAATATTGACATTTTATGAACAAAGAGTATAATCTAATTATAGGATTATAAATTGAAAAGAGTGGTTTTATGGATTTTGAGGTAACAAAAATTATTTATTATCTTGCCGTCATTCTCTTTGCGACTAAGGCTCTGGGAATGGCGACAAGAAAACTCGGTCTGCCGCAGGTTGTGGGTATGGTTATCGCAGGCTTGCTTATAGGTCCGGCGATTTTCTCGCAGATTCCCATAGGCTTTAACGGTCTGATTAACCCTACGGAAATTGAAATGGACGTTTTAAAAACGTTCTCTCAGATAGGTGTTATTCTGATTCTGTTTTCAAGCGGACTGGAAACAGATTTGAAAGACTTGAAGACAAGCGGTTTTGCGTCAAGTATGATTGCCCTTGTAGGTGTGGTTTTTCCGCTGATTCTGGGTTCGCTGGGTGCGGCATTCTTTATGGGCGGCATTGCGGAAACTTTTGCGGATACAAACAAACTGTTAAATGCTTTGTTTGTCGGCTGTATTCTCACGGCAACAAGTGTCGGTATTACGGTTGAAACATTGCGTGAACTGGGAAAGCTTAACACAAAGCTCGGCACAACTATCCTAAGTGCCGCTATTATCGATGACGTTATCGGTATTATTGTTCTCAGTCTTGTAACGTCTTTGAACGGCAGCGGCAACCCGATTTTCACACTTCTTAAGGCGGCAGGATTTTTCGCTTTCTCAATCGGTCTGGGTATTGTTCTGAGAATAATATTCAAATGGATTGAGGGTAAATATCCTCACAAAAGAAGAACGGGTATTTTTGCACTTTCGATGTGCTTTATATATGCGTTCTGTGCGGAGGAGTTTTTCGGTATTGCTGCAATTACCGGTGCGTATATGGCAGGTGTTATGCTCAGTGGTCTGAGTGATACTAAGTTTGTTGACAAGAAAGTTCTCGTAAACGGCTATATGATTTTCTCACCGATATTCTTTGCGTTTATAGGTATCAGTGCGGATTTCAGCAACTTTAAATTAAGCGACATCTGGTTTGCAATTGTATTTGTTTTGATAGGTATTATTGCGAAAATTGTCGGCTGCGGACTTGTTGCAAAAATTGTCAAGTTTAATGGAAAGGATTCGATTGCTGTCGGCTGCGGTATGATTGCAAGAGGTGAAGTTGCTCTCGCTGTTTACTCAACTGCCGCATGGCTTATTTTCTTTGACGACAGCGGCAATCTTGTGGGAATTGACCCGTTGTTTGCAACGATTATGCTGATTATAACAACTTCCATTCTCTGCCCGATTTTCCTGAAAGTTCTGCTTAAAAACTCCGACGATAAAGAGGACAAGAATCACAACTCTGTCAATGCAGAAGATTACGTATCCGTTAAAGCGGCTATGGAAGATACACCCACAAAGGCAGCCGATTGATATGTGTATTGAAAAAGATATTACGGAATTATATAACTTAAAGTTTGGCTCGGTATGGAATGTCACGTTTGACGAGGGTGAAGAAAATGAGCTTATTTTAAATCCGAATTATGTCGGCTTTGAAATCGGCGGCAGGGTTTTGAATATTCTGGGCAATGATGACGGCAAACTTGAAATAACCGTTGACGATACCGCAAAATATGTTCTGTATGATGAGGAGGATATCGATTATAAAATTGATGTTCGCAGTTTGATTTTAACATACCCCGAAGACGATTATTATATTACGGAAATCCGTGCGGTTAAGGTTGATTTTGGTTCGGAGAAACTGCTGTGTGATGCCGTGGAAATTAATGCGGTTACGGAGAATTACGGAAATCAAACTCAAACTATATTTATACATTCGGGAATTTACGGCTTGCGTATAGGCGGCTCGGAAATGAAAAAATACTGGGTTAAAAATTGGTATATGCAGATTTACGGAGAGGAGCTTGATGAATACGTACTGTTCTAAGTATTAATAATGTCGCATATAAATTTGATGTATGTGAAATTCTATTTGTGCAATGCGAAAAAATTTAAAATTTTTTCAAAATCGTGTTGACAAATGGGGGATTGCGTAATATAATATATACATAACGAAACGGCAATGATGTCGAGAGCTAAAAGCTTCGGATATTGTCGTTTCGTTTTTTTCTTTCCCAAAATTTTTCAAAATCGTAAAAAGCGGCAACGGCGTCGCAGGATTGAACAATGAAGTTTATATCCGCAGCCGTTGCCGCTTTTTATCTTTTTGGATATTTTAAGTCTTGTTATTTAGTCTGTCGTGACTTAAGGGGTGTTTGCGGCAGTTATCTAAAAAGACCCATTCGGGATAACTTGAATGGCAGGGGAATAAACTGCAAAGCTTTTATTGGAAGTATTGCTTTTCAATTGGCGAAAAACTCGTTTAGTGTAAATGTATTACAGAGATAAAAGTATGAGTAGTGCAGCCTAAAATTTCCGACTAAAATATTTATCGGTCGGGTGCGTGAGGTAAGATAATAGATAGACTATCTTCACGTGCGAAAAGAAAAGGAGGATAACATTATGTCAGATTCAAACATTACGGTATTGTACTCCGATGTCAATACCATGTGGACTCTGATCGGAGCGGCTCTTGTATTCTTCATGCAGGCAGGCTTCGCAGCTGTTGAGGCAGGTTTCACACGCTCCAAAAACAGCGGTAACATTATTATGAAGAACCTTATGGATTTCTCAATCGGAACTCCTCTTTATTGGTTCACAGGCTTTGGTATCATGTTTGGTACTCAGTCGGCTATTTTCGGCGGACTTGACTTTTTCGCTCAGGGCGATTATTCGGCGGTTCTTCCGGACGGCGTGAGCTTCTTTACTTACTTCATTTTCCAGACAGTTTTCTGTGCAACAGCCGCAACTATCGTTTCGGGTGCTATGGCAGAAAGAACAAAGTTTAGTTCATATTGTATTTACAGTGCAATAATCAGCTTGATTATTTATCCCGTATCGGGTCACTGGGTATGGGGCGGCGGCTGGCTTGCTCAGCTCGGTTTCCACGATTTCGCAGGTTCAACGGCAGTTCATATGCTCGGCGGTGTCTGTGCTTTAATCGGTGCGGCTTTCTTAGGTCCCCGTATCGGCAAGTACACTAAGGACGGCAAGCCGAAAGCTATTCCGGGTCATAACATTCCGCTCGGTGCTTTGGGTGTATTCATTCTCTGGTTCTGCTGGTTCGGATTTAACGGCGGTTCTACCGTTTCTATGACTAACGGCGGTGCAGAGCTTGCAGGTATCGTATTCTTTAACACAAACCTCGCTGCTGCTGTTGCAACGCTCGCAACTATGATTATTACTTGGATCAGATATAAAAAGCCCGATGTTTCGATGACGCTTAACGGCTCGCTTGCCGGTCTTGTTGCTATCACAGCAGGCTGTGACTGTGTAAATCCTTGGGCAGCTGCTATTATCGGTATCTTCTCGGCATTCGCAGTAGTATTCGGTATCGAGTTTGTTGATAAAATTCTTAAAATTGACGACCCTGTTGGTGCTGTAGGCGTTCATTTCTGCAACGGCTTACTCGGTACACTTCTCACAGGTGTATTCGCAAGCAACAATTGGCTTGCAGACAACGGTATGACAAGAGGTTACTTCTTCGGCATTCAGTGTTTGGGTGTTGTTTCCGTAATCGCCTGGAGTGCAGTTACAATTACAATCACATTCTTTATTATCAAAAAGACTATCGGTTTGAGAGTTACGGAAGAGGAAGAACTCAGCGGTCTTGACTTGCCTGAGCATGGTCTTGTAAATGCTTATGCAGACTTCCAGCCTATCTTTGCTCATATGTCCGCACCTTCAGTGCTTGGTTCTGCAAACAGTTCCGATGCACCTGTAGTTGACATTGACGAAGCAGTTCCCGTTCAGATTAAGACACCTAAGACAACAGTTGCTTCCGATGTGAAGATGACTAAGATTGAAATATTTGTAAGACAGGAGCGTTTTGAAGCTCTTAAGGAAGCAATGCTTGAAATCGGCATTACTGGTATGACGGTAACAAACGTACTTGGCTGCGGCGTGCAGAAAGGTAAGCCGGAATATTATCGTGGTGCTGTTCAGGAAATCACACTCCACCCACGTGTACAGGTTGAGATTGTTGTAAGCAAGATTCCTGTTAAGACTGTAGTTAATACAGCTAAGAAAGTTATGTACACAGGTCACACAGGTGACGGCAAGATTTTCGTATACGACGTAGAAAATGTAATTAAGGTTCGTACCGGTGAAGAGGGTACAGACGCCCTACAGGACGAAGAGCAGTATTAATTGACTGCACATATTAATTTTGCGTTCTACTTTTTTATAATCTATCTGTTCAATTCGCAAGGAAACGCTCGAACCCAAATCGAGCGTTTCTTTTCGCACGTTTTTTTGACACGTGAAGATAGTTTTTGAATGCCGGGAATTCACGTACCCGACCGCAAGTTGTTTTAATGAGGGAGTTTTGTTTTGCTTTATTATAGCTTGTGTGTTGTCTTAAATAAATTTTACAAAAACTAATTATTGTTTTCTTCTTCTTTTAAGTTTTCTAATGCAACTCTTACCGCTTCAATTACAAAAGCCGAAAATGTACAATTTGTACCTACAATTGCATTTTCCACTTCTTCAATTATGTCATTCGGAAATCGTATACATTTGTTTGTTGTTGGCGGTACGTTTGGTATTTTGAATTTTTTCATACAATCACTCCTGCATAACAATAATATAATAATACCAAATAAAAATATAAAATGCAATTGTATTGCAAAAATCGGTTTACTTTGATAAACTAACGACTATCACAATTACGCATTAAAAAAGTGTGATGATTAAATGAAGCTTAATTGTGAAAAAAATAATTGTTCTGCATAAAATGAAATTTGCTTTTTTCGGGATTATTGTAATGATTACATATTTGAATAAATTGTTAAAATGTTCTATTGCAATTAAAGGCAATGTGTGGTAAAATAGGGTTGTAACAAAACGCATGCATTTGTTATGAAATCAGTAAAAATACAGTACCGTTATTCGGGTACAAATTTTAAGGAGGAAATTGACAATGAACAACTCTTACAAAAAAGTTTTAGCTTTTGTTCTTGCAAGTGTTCTTTCTGTTTCCGCTATCACAGCGATTGCCGCAAAAAATAATGTTTTCGGTTCAAAAACAGCAGAAACACCTATCGCAGACACAGTGAACAAGCTTGATCCGGATTCCGATGAAAAGAATCTTGATACTCCCGACACACCGAATACTCCGGATTCCACCGACACAGATAAGTATTCTGATACAGATACAAAAACCGATACAGATACAAAAACCGATACAGATACAACTCCTGTTTCTACTCCCGATGCTCCTGTTGATACAGACACAGATACAAAAACAGATACAGACACAGACACAACTCCTGTTTCTACACCGGACGCTCCTGTTGACACAGACAAGGACAAGCCTCTTGCTCTCGGTGATGTAAACGGCGACGGCTATGTAAAGGCTGATGACGCTTTGCTTATTCTCAGAGCTTCCGTAGGTCTTGAGAAGTTCACAGACGCACAGAAAGCAGCTGCCGATATTAACGGCGACGGCAAGGTAAAGGCTGATGACGCTTTAATCGCTCTCAGAATTTCTGTTAAGCTTGACTCAATCGACAAGTACATTAAAGATGTACCTGCTGCAACTCCGGACAGTGCAGATAAGAAATAATTGAATTTGTTTATTACAGTCTTGCCGTAATTGCATGCTACAGCTCGACTACATAGAGCGGACGGTCTTTTTTCAAAGAACCGTCCGTTTTTGCAATAATTTTTTTAAAATAAGTACATTGAAATTTTAAAATTTAGGTAATACAATATAAAGTATAAGGAGGCGATTAATGTTGTACAATTTATTTGCAGATAAAGAACAAACCCTTTACGAGGTTTTAAAAAAAGAAACACGTCCGATTGTCGTTTACGGTATGGGCAACGGTGCGGATAAAATATTTGATATCTGCGAAAATAAAAATATAAAAATTAAAGACATTTATGCAAGCGATGAATTTGTTAGAGGACATAGCTTTCGTGGAATTCGTGTAAAGACATACAGCGAAATTTGCAAGCTTTACGATGACTTCGTGATTCTGCTTGCGTTTGCCGTGTTTAAAGATGACCTTATGAATAAAATAGAAAATATGGCGAAGGAGCATACGTTGCTTGTACCCGATGTTCCGCTTTTCGGGTCGGGGCTTTTCGACTATGATTTTCTTAATGCTAATATGGATAATATTGAAAAAGCGTATAATCTCTTTGAAGATGAGAAATCTAAAGAAGTGTTTATAGATATAATTAATTTCAGATTGACAGGCGACCCGAAAATTTTACGGCGGTGTGAAACGGATAGGGAAGAGGTTTTCTCAAATATTATAAATCTCGGCGAAAATGAAGATTATGTTGATTTGGGAGCATATGACGGCGACACGATAAAAGAATTTCTCGATAATACAAATAATAAATATTCAAGTATTACTGCATTTGAACCCGATAAAAAGAATATGAAAAAATTAAGCCGTGCTTTCGGAGATTTGGAAAACTGCCGGCTGTTTCCGTATGCGTCGTGGGAATGCGAATGCGAGATGAAATTTTCGGGCAGCGGAGGAAGAATGTCCTGTTTTGACGAAAACGGTTATACTGTACAGGCAAATTCCGTTGACAATGTTTGCAGTAGAGCAAGCTATATCAAAATGGACGTTGAGGGTGCGGAGTATGAAACACTTCTCGGGTGCAGGGAGATTATCGGAAAGTATAAGCCGTCATTGGCGGTATCTGCATATCATAGGGTAGGAGATATTTTCACACTCCCGATTCTTATAAATAATCTCAACCCCGACTACAAAATTTATCTGCGTCATCACAAATACCTACCCTCTTGGGAAAGCAATATTTACGTGAAATTTAATTAAATTTAACTTGAAGAATAAAAATAGCGGCAAGCTACGCTTGCCACCGACATTATTATTTACTCTTTATTCTTTATTCACTATTCTTTACTTCAGGTTCTGTAGTCTTCGAGGACACGGGAGAGATTTTTTGCTCCTACTATTTCTATGCCGTCTTCGAGCATTGCACGGTCAAGCGGCGGAAGATTTATTACGTAAACTTCCGTTATCATAAACGGTGATGTGCTGTCTTCTTCAAAACAGGCTATCTTGCCTTCGTAGTTTTTTATAATATATGTGCGGTTGGCGTTGAGCGGTTGGCGTTCATCGGATTTTGCCGTGAGTACTGCAAAATTTACGGCTATACACAACGATATAATCGAAAGCGTGATTATTATAAGTTTTTTCATACTTATTCACTCCTTTTGAATAGTATTTGTATTATACGCAGATAATATTCACAGTGCGGACAACGTCCGCAGGAGAGAGGGGTCTAATTGAATTTTCTGAATTTTTTAGATTTTATACTCGAAAACGTTAAGATTTAGCGACAATATTTAAAAAATCGAGATTTTTTAAAACCCCTCCGTCAGCCTTACGGCTGCCACCTCCCCTAAATGGGAGGCTTTTTGGTTCTCGATTTATCAAAGTCGCTCTTCATAGGGGAGATATCCGCAGGACAGAGGGGGTTAATGGAATTTGCTGAATTTTTTAGATTTTAAGTATAATATATAATAAAAGTAATAGTAGATTAGCCTAAAATTTCCGCATTAAATCAACTGCCGGTCGGGTACGTGAAGTATGAAAAAAGAACAAACTATCTTCAAGTATTAAAAAAACGGTCGGGTACGTGAAGTATGAAAAAAGAACAAACTATCTTCACGTATTAAAAAAACGGTCGGGTACATGAAGTGCGAAAAAAGAACAAACTATCTTCACGTGCGAAAAAATAAGTGAAGTTGCACAATTAGATTTTTAAATACAGCGATTTTTGAGAATTTACGATATTTATTTTTTTATCTTAAAATGGTATAATAAATCTAAATGGGAAATGTGATTTGAAAACTGACATCTAATTATCTAAGGAGGATTTTAAAGCGTGAAAAAAACTGATATTTCCGATTACGATTATACGGAAATCCCCGAGCATTCGGGAACAAAATATGCAAGTGCGGCAGGGTCTGCCGTTAAACATACGTTTTTGCTTATATGGAGAACGTTTGTTACTCTTATCGCAGTGCTTTTCGTTGCAGGTATAATTATCGGTGTTTCAATGGTAATTTATATTGCAAGCATTGCAAGAGAGCCTACCGGTATCGACCTGCACAGTGCTAAACTTAACGAAACAAGTTACATCTATACTTACAACGACCAGGGCAGAGCCCAGCAGTATATGCAGCTTTATACCTCGGAAAACCGTGTAATGGTTGAGTTCGACGATATCCCTCAGTATATGAAAGACGCTATCGTCGCAATCGAGGATAAACGTTTTTACGAACACCACGGCGTTGACTGGTATCGTACCGCAGGTGCTATTTTCAGCCTTTCCACGGGCGGTTCGCAGTTCGGTGGTTCTACTCTCACTCAGCAGCTTATCAAGAATATTACAAGCGATAACGACGTTAGTATTACCCGTAAGCTGAAAGAGATTTTCCGTGCTCTTAACGTTGAGAGAGAGTTCACCAAGGACGAGATTCTTGAATCTTATCTGAATACCGTAAACTTCGGTGGAAACAACAACGGAATTCAGGCGGCGGCAACCGCTTACTTTGATAAAGACGTTAAGGATTTGACTCTCGCCGAGTGTGCCGCTATCGTTGGTATCACTCAGAACCCGAGCCAGTATAATCCCCTTGTCTTTCCGGAAGAAAACAAAGAACGCCGTGAAACTGTTCTTTATGCTATGTACAGCCAAGGCAAGATTACCAAAAAGCAGTACGAAGCTGCTATGGAAGAGTCGGAATCTATGAAGTTCGCCGACAAAACAAACTATATAGAAGATGAATCGGAAGATATTGACGAAGAGCAAATCCAGAACTGGTATATAGATACTTTGTTCTCCGATTTGAGAACAGACCTCGCTCAGTACCTCGATATCAGCGAAGAAGCTGCTTCAAACAAGATTTACACCGAGGGTCTTAAGGTTTACTGTGCAATGGACCTTGAAGTTCAGGAACTTGCAGAGGAAACTGTGAGAAATTTCGCATACTTTGCCCCCGGTGCTTACTCGGAATTGCAGTGCGGTTTCGTTATGATGGACTATGACGGCAAGATAATTTCCATTGTCGGTTCAAACAAGGAAAAAGAAGGTAACCTCGAATGGAGCAGAGCGATTGACTCCGCACTCCAGCCGGGTTCTACAATCAAGGGTGTTACAGCGTATCCCCTTGCTATAAACAACGGCAATCTTTATTATTCTTCAATCGTTCATGATACTCCTTTGAATAACTGGTTTCAGGATACAGGTGCTCCGGGTCCTAATAACTGGTATTTAAGCTA
>CADCHW010000025.1 GCA_902801245.1 uncultured Ruminococcus sp. | reverse complement strand
CTATCTTCACGTGCGAAAAAAAACGGCGTTATAGCCAAGTGGTAAGGCAAGAGTCTGCAAAACTCTCATTCCCCGGTTCAAATCCGGGTGACGCCTCTTCTGAAAAGACTTGTAATTTTACAAGTCTTTTTTCTTATTTACGAGAAATGTATTAACGATAACAAAATAAATGATTTCTACGATATTTTAAAATCTCATACATGTGATGAAAACTTAGCCGATGAATTGTATGATTTCATTCCGGAGATATGTGCGGAAACCGTGTTTACAAACATTCCGTACCCCGATAATTTCCTTATATCAATAAAGGGAAATACGGTTGATTGCTTCAAAACGCAGCTTTATTCCTACAGTATTATATATGACGCTTTGTTTGATAATCTTACGGAAGAGGTTTTGAATGATGTGAAAAAAGTCCGTGATACATTGGTGATGAACAGTTCGGTTTACAGCATTGTTTCACAGCTTTTTGACAAGGGCTATACCTTTGAACGTTTATCCGAAGTGAAGTTTATGACCGTACACAATATGAATGACGATTATGTATTGAGATAATCCGAATTTTTTCCCCGACCTCCTCATATAATTAAATATAACAAAATCAGCTTATGAAGAAAAATAAGCTGATATAATTCGATAGTTTGAGCAGAGCATAATTACGCATTAAAATAGAGGAGGTCAAACTATGGAGCAATACGATAAAATCGATTACAGCTTTGGAGAAACAGACTTTATTTCGCCGAACGAAAGAATAACTGCCACCGACAGAGAGGGTTTTATAACATCACAGCAGTATACCGTTACAGACGATTATTCCGAAATAGACGAATACCCCGAAAACTATGACGACCCCGAACCGCCCCGACAGCGTGACAGGAATGCCCCAAAGGAAACTGTACTGACGTTTCAGCTTGCTGTCTGTATACTTTTGGCGATTGCCGCATATGCGTTGAAATCTGTCGGCGGTGAAGTGTATGAAGAACTCAGAACATTTTATAATGATAATATAAACAATTCTGTTATAATAGAAATGGATAACAGCAATAACGCCGGTTTTGTAAGCGAATTTCTGAATGATGTCACTGAATAAAATTAAAGTATCAACCGATTATATTACAGTCGCATTTATATGTATATCAATAATATTGTGCCGTGACAGCCGATATATGGCAGCCGTAATATGCACGGTGTGTCACGAGCTTGGACATATCGCCGTTATTCTGATGTACGGCTGCGAGAGGGTAGATGTCAAAATCAATCTTCTCAACATTGCGATTACGGACAAACTAAGGGGAGTTCGCCCGTATAAACAGGATATAGCCGTAATCTGTGCGGGACCGCTTGTTAATTTTACAATGTTTGAGATTTTAGGGTTGATGAATTCATTCCACAATAGTGAATTCTTTTATAATATCTCGGTGATAAGCGGAGTACTGTGTGTGTTTAATCTTCTGCCGATAGAATCAACCGACGGCGGACAGCTTCTTGAAATTGCACTGAATGCACTGTTTTCACCGCATACCGTGCGAATTGTGATGAATATTATCACGTTTGTTTTTATAATACCGCTTGCGTGTCTGGGATTTTTTATCCTTTTGCAGTCACGATATAATTATACATTGCTGTTTGCGGTGATATATTTTTGTTTTGTTGGGGTAATGAATTTCACAAAATAAATGTAAACACAGTATTGGCATTATGTTAATACTGTGTTTTTGCTGTTTCCCCAATGACAATATAAAAAATTTATTTTTTTAACAAACTATTTTCATACATAAAAAGACTTGAAAAATTGCCCGAAATAGTATACAATAGGTATGTATCTTTATAACTTGATTAATAAAAGCGAAATCACATATAAAAGTATCAAAAAGGAGTATTATACTATGAAAAAATTTATTGCCGCTGTGCTTTCAGCACTTGTTATTACAGGTTCTGTGTCGCTCGGTGGATGCAGCGGAAATGTTGACAGCTCAAAAATCTCTTTTGCCGGAAGTACATACGACAGCAATGTTACCGAAATCGTTGTATCTGATACGGAAATCACCTCATTCGATGAGCTTCTTTCGTGTGAATCCTTGGCGGCTCTCACTTTGGAGAACTGCAAAATCACTAACCTTTCGGAAATTTCAAAGCTTACAGGACTTAAAAAGCTTGAATTAAATGATAATGAAATATCCGATATATCCGATATTTCAAAACTTAGTGAACTTCAGATTCTCTCTCTTTCGGGAAATAATATTTCTGATATAACTCCGGTTGCCGCTCTGGGTAAGCTTACCTATCTTGACATAAGCAGAAATCCCGTAGACAATTTAACTCCTGTTGCCGCTCTGAGCAACCTTGAAACACTTTGTGCCGACGAAACCAATATTACCGATATTACGCCGATTGACAGCCTGAAAGGTCTTGAAAAGCTGTACCTGAGCTATAATTCCATTATGGGTTTCAGTGCCGTTACAAGCCTTGAAAATTTAAAGGTGCTTGATTTGCACGCATCGGGTCTGAGCGGTCTGGGTATTCTCGAAGACCTTACGGATTTGCAGGAGCTGCATATCGGAGAGAATCCCGATATTGAGGATTTTTCCGCTGTTGCAAAGCTTGAAAAGCTCGAAATTCTTTATGCGGAAAACGATTCGATTACAGATGTTTCCGTTTTTAAGGATATGCCTAATTTGAAAGTTCTTTATCTTACCAATGACCGCATTGAAGACGTTACTCCGCTTTCGGGCATTAAAACTCTTGAGGAGTTAAATATTGAGGGTAACTATGTTGTATCACAGGAAAATGTGGGCGACCTCATTACAGCATTACCGAACTGTGAAGTAACACATTCCGATTTAAAGACTGAGATTGAACTTGAGCTTCTAAAACCTTCAAGCGACACAGACACGGGAACGGATACAGATACCGAAACTGATTCCGAAGAGGAAGAAGAGGACTCCGAAACCGACAGTGAAGAAGACAAGGACGAAAGTGAAGAACCCGAGGAAAACGAAGACGAACAGAACGACACTGATTCTGTTGAAGATGGAACGGTTACCATTACAACCACAATTACAGAATACTATGAGTAATGCGTAATTATTGAGTTTTTTACGGAAATAATCTTGATTTACGTACAGAAAAATGTTATAATATGCGATATAGGGGAATGAGGCTCTCCCCGGGATTATGATTATTAATCCCGAACCGCTTGAATTATTTGGATTTAAAGCTGATGGCTTCTGTGATTATTAATCACAGGGTCATTGGCTTTTTTTGTTGGCAACATCAACAGGAAATATATACAAAAAGGAGATTTAGTATGCTTGCATCATTGGGAATTATATTTTTAACGGGAATGTTATCGGCGGAAATTTTCAAACGAATACGACTGCCTAGAATACTTGGAATGCTCATAGTCGGAGTTGTGTTGGGAAGTCACGTGCTGAATCTTATTGACACGTCACTGCTTGCGATATCGGCAGACCTGCGGAAAATCGCACTTGTAATTATACTCATAAAAGCCGGGCTGTCGCTTGACATAAAAGATTTGAAAAAGGTCGGCAGACCTGCTCTGCTTATGTCTTTTCTGCCGGCACTTTTCGAGATAACCGCATTTACGATTGTGTCGCCGTACATTCTTGGGATTTCACGGATAGAGGGTGCAGTGATAGGCTCGATTTTGGGGGCGGTATCTCCTGCTGTTGTAGTGCCTAAAACGGTTCAGCTTATGGAGGAGAAATACGGCACGGATAAAAGTATACCTCAGCTTATCCTTGCAGGTGCGTCGCTTGATGATGTATTTAACATTGTGCTGTTCTCTACATTCATAACAATGGCACAGGGGGGAGAGGTAAGTGCGGTAAGCTTTGTTAATATTCCCGTATCGATAATACTCGGAATAGCTGTGGGTATAGCGGTCGGCTTTGTGTTGACGTGCTTCTTTGAGCTGTGCTTTAAGAAAAAAGCAAAAATCAGAAACAGCACCAAAGTTATAATAATACTTGCGGTTTCATTTCTGTTGACGGCTCTTGAAAATGTACTTGCTGATATTGTATCGTTTTCGGGTTTGCTGTCGGTAATTTCAATGTCGTGTGTTGTGGGAATGAAAAGCGAAAAAAGTGTTTCGGGCAGATTGAAAGAGAAGTTCGGAAAACTCTGGATAGCCGCCGAGGTTATGTTGTTTGTGCTTGTCGGTGCGGCGGTGGATATACGTTACACGGTGTCGGCAGGTGGAGGGGTTGCCGCTATGATTTTCATTTCGCTTGCGTTCAGGTGTGTCGGTGTAATGCTGTGTATGATTGGCACTAAGCTTAACATCAAGGAACGAATTTTCTGTGTTATAGCATATATGCCGAAAGCGACGGTTCAGGCGGCTATCGGTTCTGTACCGCTTGCAATGGGAATGTCGATTGGCAACACGGCTCTTTCAACGGCGGTTTTGGCGATAATGATAACAGCACCGCTCGGGGCATTTGGTATGGACGTTACTTATAAAAAGCTCTTACATCAAGGGAAGTAAAGAATAGAGAATAAATATTAAAAAAACAGGGCAGATGTTAAATCTGTCCTGTTAAGCTTTATAATTCAACAATGTTTATCCATACATTGAGAAACGTAATCTTAACTATATTGACAGCGGCATTCAAAAAATCATTTCTTTAAAAGAACCCAGCCGCTCTTCTTGGTGTTGGCAATTTCTCTGAATGTATATATCGGGATATCAATACCATAATCAGCCAATTTTCCATTAACCGAATCGTATAAACCGTCAAAGTCAATTTCCTCATTGTCTTCCTCGTCACTAAAAAAGCTTTCGGAAACAGTACCGCCTGTAAATTCCGCATAGCCCCAGCCGCCGATTATGTCCGAATAAGAAACCGCAACCACAGTCACACCCAGTTTATCCGATAAGGTCAAAAGTAAAGTATAGTCGTTAAATTTGCTTGATTCGAGAATGGATATCCAGCCGCCGTTTAAATCGGAAACACCGATTTTCCTTTTAGAATCGTTTATTAACGACAAATCAAAACAATTCGGAGTTTCCATATCAATATCCAAGACATCGTTTTCGTTTGCCAATATCGATTTCACTAAATCAATGAGTATTTCACGATTGTCAAACTTGACGTATGCCTGCTCAATCTGCATTCTTTAATACCTCTTGCAGTTCCTCAACCTTGTTAAGCTTCTCCCACTCAACATCAAGGTCTTCTCTTCCGATATGACCATAGCTTGCAAGCTGTCTGTAAATCGGTCTTTGAAGCTTAAGATTTCTGATAATCGCACTTGGACGGAGGTCGAATACCTTGCTTACAGCCTCGCTGAGTTTTTCGTCATCTACAGTGCCTGTGCCGAATGTGTCAACCATAATCGAAACAGGCTTCGCAACGCCTATCGCATAAGCAAGCTGAACTTCGCACCTGTCGGCAAGTCCTGCCCCGACAATATTTTTCGCAACGTGCCTTGCAGCATATGCCGCACTTCTGTCAACCTTTGTCGGGTCTTTTCCGCTGAACGCACCGCCGCCGTGACGTGAATATCCGCCGTATGTGTCAACGATAATTTTTCTGCCCGTAAGTCCTGCGTCGCCCACAGGACCTCCGATAACAAATCTTCCCGTAGGGTTGATAAAGTATTTTGTATCTTCATCAAGAAGCTCATTCGGGATAACAGGCTTGATTACGTTTTCGATAAGGTCGCCTCTTATCTGGGTGAGTGTTACATATGGGTCGTGCTGAGTTGAAATTACGATTGTATCTATTCTTACAACCTTGTTGTCGTCATATTCAACGGTTACCTGTGTCTTTCCGTCGGGGCGGAGATACGAAAGAGTGCCGTCCTTTCTAACCTTTGCAAGCTGCTTTGCAAGCTTGTGAGCAAGCGAAATCGGCAGCGGCATAAGTTCGGGAGTTTCATTGCACGCAAAACCGAACATCATTCCCTGGTCGCCTGCACCTATTTGGTTGTCGTCGTCGCTCTCGCCGTCCTTAAGCTCGTAGCTCTCGTTTACACCCATTGCAATATCGGGTGATTGACTGTCAATAGACGTAAGCACCGCACAGGTGTTGCCGTCAAAGCCGCACTCGGGGCGGTCGTATCCTATACTGTTGATAACGTCACGTGCAACAGCATTGATGTCAACATAGCACTCTGTGGAAATCTCACCCATAACGTGAACCATACCTGTAGTAGCCGTAACCTCGCAGGCAACATGAGCCTTGCTGTCCTGCTTCAAAATTTCATCAAGAATGGCATCGGAAATCTGGTCGCAGATTTTATCGGGATGTCCTTCCGTTACCGACTCTGATGTAAATAATCTTTTTGCCATCTTTATTTCATTCCTTTCTTTTCTATATATATGAAAATTCTAAATTTCAATCATACTATTACATTATAACACACGAGCGAAAAATGTCAATAATAATGCGTATTTTTAAGTATAGAAAAAATCCCGAAAAAATTCATATATCTTTTCGGGAATTATTATTCTATTTATTTTTAAGCTTAATTCTGAGTTCTTTAAAAAATTCCGAAAGCATACTTGAGCATTCCTCTTCGAGTATTCCCCCGACAAGCTCTGCCTTGTGATTGTACGGAAAGTCGAACAGATTCACAATACTTCCGCAAGACCCGGCTTTTTTATCGTATGCTCCGAAAATCACTTTGGGAATTCGTGAGTTTATCACAGCACCCGTACACATCGGGCATGGCTCTAACGTTACGAACAGTTCACACTGCCACAATCTCCAGCCGCCGAGAATTTCACAAGCCTTGTCTATTGCGTCAAGCTCGGCATGATAAAGTGCGTTTCTGCCTGTTTCACGTCTGTTGAATGCCGTCGAAATTATCTCGTCACCCTTAGTGATAACCGCTCCAACAGGTACTTCACCGATAGAATAAGCAAGTTTTGCCTGTTCTATTGCGATACGCATAAAGTGTTCGTATCGTTCCTTATCATTTGTAAATGTATTCATTATACAATCAGCAGTATTGCAAACGACATTACAGTGAGAAGTATAGTGCAGGCTATAACAGTACCTGTTTTAAAGAACACCTTAAGTTTTTCTTTATACGTGAGATAGGATTGTTTTTTCTCAAGCTTAAACAAGTCCTTGTGATTTTTAGTAAGATAGTTTGTTGAGATGAACCCTATAACTATAAGAATAAGAATAACGGCAATGTCTATAATATCTCCGTACGGATAGGGAAGTATTTCCGAAATGGTATTGATAATAACTGCATAGAAATTGTTTCCGAAATGAATTAAAATTCCGGGGAGCATAGAATTCGTTTTAACTCTGACGTAAGCAAGAATAAGACCTACCACAAACGCAAACGGAATTTGTCCGAAGTTGCCGTGAGCCATACCGAACAGGAAAGCACTTCCGACTATTGCAAGCGTTTCGTCGTGTTCTTTCAGAATTCCTGTGACAAGACCTCTGTATACAAATTCCTCGACAAGTGCGGGAATCAGTGCCGTACAGATTGAATTCATAATCACGTCCCAGAAGCCTGCTGCGGTTGCAGTTTCAAGACCGTCGTAAAGGTCAACTCCGAACAAACCGAAGTTTATTCCTATAAGTCCGCCCATAAGCTGGGCAATCATACAAACAGACATTCCGCACATTACAATAGCGAAAAGTTTTTTGCCCTCTATTTTCTTAAAAGGCATAAGGTTAGTAATTTTCCTTTTGGAAATTTTTATTATTATCAAACCGGGAATAAACATTGACAGCAGGGAGCTAAGACCCTCATATAAATAAAATCCCATTGGAGTAAATCCGATGTACGGGTCGGTTGAAGCATCGGGAATATCATGTGTAACTCCGCAGAACACCGCAATAACTTCAATTATTATTGCCACAATGTACATTACAATAAGTACCGTAATAGTCGTTGCTCCTGCAAGCGATGTATCCTTTGACAATGAAAGCTTTTCAAGCTCTTTCGGACTTGGGTTGTAATAGTACGGTGCATATGACTGAGGCTGAACACGTGGATAAGAAGCCTGAGGAGGATACTGATATCCGTTCTGATAATAATTGTAATAACCTGAATTGTAGTTATTTTGAGGATAGCCATTTCTGTTGCGGACAGTGTTTGTTCTCGGGTTCTGATTGTTTGAGCTTGTGTTCGGCGGATTTCGATAACCGTTCGGATTATATCCGCTGTTGTAGTTATTTTGAGGATAACTGTTTCTGTTGCGAACGGTATTCACTCTCGGGTGCAGATTATTTGGATTTGTATTCGGAGGGTACTTCTGAGCCCCGGGGTTTCTGTTTCGGAGAGTGTTAGTCCGTGGAGGACGGTTTGTTCCCGTGTTCGGGGGTTCTTGGTCCGGCGGACTGTATGAAAATGAATTGTTTTCAATTGCTCTCGGGGCAGCGGTGCTGTGGTAGCTTTCCGTATCTAAGACATTTTCATTGTCGGGCTGTACGATTTCGGCAGCTGTTTCCTGTTCTTTATCGGAAGAATAGGAACTATCGGCAATGTTGTCAATCGGTTTTTCTTCTTTTGCCGATTCCTCCTCGGTTTCGGTGACTTCGGAAATTTCCGTTTCGGATTTCTCTTCGGGTTCGGGAACATTGAAAATTTCCGTTTCGGATTTTTCTTCAGCTTCAAGCTTGTTTTGTTCCTCCAGCTCTCGGGAAAGCTTTTCAAGCTCCGCACCGGGTGTATTATTATATTTTAAATCATCGTTCACTAAAACATCTCCTTTTTAAAATAACAGATGTGCTAATAGAATTTTATACTTACTTTCTATTATACAATAAACTTATTCATAATACAAGAAAACAAATTGTTAATTTTTTAACACTCGAAACGGATTTGTTTATACTCACAGTCTAAAAGATTTACATTTTAAAGTTTCGCTCAAGCCTTTACAAAGGCTTGCGGTTTCCAAAGGCAGAGCCTTTGGTCGCTGACGAAGCCAACTTGCAAAGGAAAACAAATTACCCTCAGCGAAACTAAACAAACTCTGTTCAACAAAACAACAAAATAAAAAAACACACATCAAAAAATATCTTTCGATACCAACCAAAACAGGCAACAGCGTAGCGAATTGCCGGTGTAAGAAAGAAACGTGCTAAATCTTAACGCTTTTGAGTATAAATTTCCCCTTTTTACAATTTTCACAAAAGAATAAATCGTACATTAAAAATATTGACCATTTTTTGACTATGCGTTATAATGAATATATCTATTAACACTTTTGTTCTAAATAGTTGCAGAATACTTTAAACGAGAAATTTATAAAGAAAGGAGAATTACTATGGACGAATACATTCCGGCAGAATTCGAGATTATAGAATTTGACACTAACGATATAATCGTAACCTCGGATTTGGGCAAACAAGAAGATTATATTAAAACCGTTCGGGGAGAGGATTTGTCTGATGATTGGTAGGAACAGCATTTTTCTGAAATTAATAATGTCAAGGAGGTTATGCTTATGAGAATGAAAATATTCAAAAAAGGAAATGCCTTGCTGTCATTGCTTCTTTTGACAGCGATAGTTTTTCCGACAGTGCTTGTCGGCTCGATTTCGGCAAGTGCCGCAGCCGATGATGATTACATCACTATCTATTTTAAGAATGGCGGCTGGGATAGGGTTAATGTTCATTTCTGGAGTACTCCCGAAAGTATAACATCAACATGGCCCGGCATTCAGATTACCGAACAGGAAACAACCGCTTACGAAAAAAAAGACGGTGATAAAACGGTAGTCACAAAATACAACAAAACTACCGATTTATATGAGGTTTATTTAAAGAAAGATTACGACTGGACAGGACTTGTTTTTGATTCGTTGACAAGCAGCAGCGTTTCAAGCAAGGTCGGCACAAATAAAACGTCCGATATAGACAATTTGGCAATTAACGACGGTAATACTTGGATATTCAGCAGCTCGGGCGGCTATTGGCAGGAGAAAAGATTCACTCCGATGTATATTGCAGGCGACAGCTTTTCGCCGAATAATTGGGACGAACCGTTCCAGCAGATGATTGACGGCGGAGATTATTACTACTATAATTCCACCGTTATGAAAGACGGACAAACTTCCGTGTCGTTCAAGATTGTTGACAGAAACACTTGGACAAATGCGGTATCTCCTCCGACAGATACTCAGTACAAGTCTTCAAAAAGCGTCAATGCCACATTGACAGCACCGACAAGCGGCACAAGCTGGAAAGCAGCTTTAACCGATACGGTGAACTATAACAGAATACAAATCCGTATAGACAAAGAAACAGGCGATATTTATCCGGTTGCTATGAAAGCTCCGTTAGTTGAAACCGCTCCGAGAATACGTTACTATGTTCCCTACGATTCGTGGCAGCGTGATTTCACTATGACGGAATCGGACGAGTATTACAGCTGTACAATCCCGACAGTAAATGCACAGGTGTATGTTTACGATAAAAACAACGGCGAGTTGTCGGGTGCAGGCTATGCAGGAATAGACGCTTTGGAGGAAGAATACGTAAGCAGGAATGTCAATGTTGATTTCACAAGCGTTGACGGCAGTGCATATAAAAACGCAGAAATAACTTCCGATAATAACAGCGGTGAAATTGAAATTCGTGTCGATAAAGCAACGGGTCTTATTTACGGTGTTTCGGGCAAGGAAAGTTCACCGATATATACCGATACTTTGAAAATAAATGCAAAGACCGAAACGGACACCGATTTCAAATCATACGATACAATCACCGACGATACTTCCAGATACTATTCTTACATATTCGATACATATTTACTGGAAATGGATTTTATCTATAACGATAAATCAATCTCCGATAATTTAACATTTAAAATAACAGACTCCGAAAACAAAGGTATAAATCTTTACAAGAAAGACGGCTCAAATTCATATATTGCAGAGATTATCGATAAAGAGAACTGCGATAAAATAAAAGTTCTCATTGATAAATATACAGGTGCAGTTTATGCTGAAGCCGTAAAATCCGACATAATACCCGAGGAGAATATCGCTTATTATATTGAGGGCAGATTTATCTGCAAGGATTCCGACGGAAACGAAATAAGCATTAACAATAAATCGTGGTCGGATACATCTTCAAACATTAGTTTCACCGAAACGGAAAAAACTGGTGTATACAAACTTGTTACAAATTCGACTGTTTCGGATTTGACTTCGTCAAACGGTGCACCTTATTACTTCTTTGTAAGAGAGGGTACTAAATATCCGAAATCAGCATCGGGCAAGCTCTATTCGACAAGCGGAAACAAAGACCTTAAAAATACTGTTCCCGGCGAAAAAATTGCAGTAAACAAAGTAAACACAGCCGGCGGCGGTCTATATTTCAATGACAGTACAAACAATTCCGGCAAAGTAACAATTTGGTTTGATATTTCCGATAATGACAATCCGTTTATGTATTATACTTTGAGATATAATGACATATCCTCAAAAGCTATGTACAGTAACGGCAGTGATGATTTTACAGATAATGATAAAATATCAGTATCAGTAAACCCGAACAATAATATTGAATTGCCGTCGGGTGCGGAAGTAAAAGCCGAAAAAGAGGTTTCCGAGGACGGAAAAGAGTACACCTTTATAGGCTGGACTACAGAAAACGGCACGGGAAAATTTGAGGACGATTCTTCACCCGAAACAATTTTCTATCCGACTTCCGATAATGAAACTGTTATAGCACGTTACAAGGTAGGTTATAATCTTATCTGCGAAAGCTCCGCACACGGAAAGCTTCAAACAAGCAGTGATAAAGTCGGAGTGGGTGAGAGCTATACAATAGATATTATCCCCGATGACGGCTATACTCTCACATCATTAACGGTGAACGGCGAAGAGAAAATCAACGATACAATCGGCAGAACTCAATACACCGCAGAAATGCCCGAACAAAGCGTTATCGTTAAAGCAACGTTTGATACCGCAAACGATGTGTATTTCTATGCGGCTGTTCAAACAACTTGGGGAGATGTACATAAAAATATCAGCGTTATCGCAGACGGCGAAAAATTAGACCCCGTTAAAGCCTTTGACAAAGAAATAACTCTTTACAACAAAAATTCCTCTTCCTCCGTGGCAAGCGGTATAACATTCTATGTAAGCTTGTTTAAAGCAGAGGAACATTCAAAGATACTTATAGGAAATCCCGAAAATGCAGACGGTACGATTGACAATAATTGTTACGGTCATAAAATACTTTCGGGCGAGCTTAAAGCAGGCAGCTGTTATTATTACTATTCCAAGAGCAGCGGAAACAATTTGAAAGGCATAGTTGAAGCAGTAACAGTAAATGCTGTTTCCTGCACAACCGAAATACCCACACAGGACGTTCCTGTGACATTATGTGTTGATATTGACGACTGCAACGGAAAAACAGCGGGTCAGGAAAACTATACAGTGGAATATGATGTCAGAGATTCCAAGGGTAATTCTTATCCTGTTTCAAACAATACTTTCACACCCGAAACAGGCGGTACATATACCGTTACAGCGTGGGCAGCTTACGGCGAAGTAAAGAGTAACACCGCACAATGTACAATAAACGTACAGGGCGACCAACCCAAACCCTCAGAAATCATTGTGGAATTCAAATATTACGACCGTGACTCGAATAATACAATGGATATTTCAAATACGGAAACTACAATTTCCGTTACTGAAACTCTTTCGGATAACAGCCTTGAAAAGACCTTATCCAATGTTTACGCCAGTGTAAACGATAAGCTCAGAAAAGATATGAACCTTATGTGCGAGTATTATTTCTGGCTGTCACAAAGTTCTGCGGTAGACGAGATTAAGGCTCAGAACAATTATCACGCTTTGAAAGCAGATGAAAACGGAAATATTATAAGAGATGTCTACGGCATTGCACAGTATAAAACATACGGCGAATGCTATACAGATGAAGTACTTTCGTATCATACGGATTGTTACGGTAACACAGGCAATTCGGAGCAGTGGGTTACTTACTATTCCGACAATGAAGTGATTGACCAAGCAACAGCAGAAAGCGACCCGAATAACGTTACAAAGATTGTAATTTGGGGATTCAATAATCCGAGAGTATATCATATCGATATGAATTTCACAGCCGATAATAATACAGGAAATGTAACTTGCGTTGATGAAAATAACGGTTTGTACGTTGCTTCCGGCGGCTCTAATTATGTTGTTGACGCTTTCTATAATATGAGTTTGGCTGCAAATACGGATTACACAAACGGCGGATATCTTTCACATTTTGCAATTTCCGATTATTACGGCAACGAAGAAATGCCGACCGCTGTCAAAAAGATAATAACCGATTCCGAAAATTACGTGTTTGACGGCTGGTATAACAGCATTGACGGTGATTATGTCAAAGTATCTTCCGACTTGAATTTTGCAAACAGAATTACATCTGATTTAAATGTTACGGCAGTTTATAAAACAGAGAATAATTCCGATAGAAATACCGCTGTTACGGTTACAAAGAGCGATATCGAAAAATACACCGACAACGGAACGGATAAGATTCGCCTTAATACTGTGATAAATGTATTTGACTGCGAAAACATTGAAAATACGGCAATAATTTATGTAAGACTTAAATCAACCGAAAACTCCGATTGGGAGAACAATTATTCGAGCATTGATTTCACGGCATTAAGAAAAGATATTATAGATGTTCTCAGCAAAGAAAACGTGTCGGGAAGAAAAATTTCTGTGATAACAATAGGTGAAAACGATACGGCACAAATAGTTGCCGATTGTTACGAAGTTGTTTCCGATGAAAACAATGTTTCGGAATATAAAATTGTTCTCAATAATAAAAACAGGGTAATGTTTTCAAATTCTTTCACTGCACAAAGCGGAAAAGACAACGGTGCAAACTCCGCAATTCTGGCATTTGCGGCAGTGAACAGCGGTGACGAATGGATTCTCAGCGACAATTACATTCCGTATATTAATACAGGCAAATAATTAATTATGGTGCTGAGTGAAGTGCAATTTCTACTCAGCACCGCCGAAAGGTGGTTAAATAGCAATGAAAAAATTAATTACTCTTGCTGCTGCGGCTGCCGGTGTGTTGTCTTTGGCAGTTTTTGCCGTGAGTACCTCTGCCGCCGATTCTCTTACAAAGCAAGATGATATTTCATATAACGAGATTGTAGGTCGTGTAAACCAGTCCGACAGCGGTTTTACAATCAGCTCGAAATATGTGTATTCCCGTGGTATGGCAAGCAATGCAGCTCCTCTGAGCGGTTCGGATACCACAGGCTTTCAGTTTTACTATTTAGGTTTGGAACAGTGGACTTCCAACAATTCAAAAACTTCCACGGGAAAAGATGCTCCCTTGCCCGATTGGTATTTATCGTGGCTTGACGCTTCTCTTTCAAATCTCCGCAAGAACGGCGGTTCTTGTATAATCCGTGCCTGCTATGCCCTTGAGGGTGAAAGCAATGCCGAGCCTACCGAGTTCAGCTTGCTGCAAACACATCAGGAACAGCTTTCGGGAGTGTTCGCTAAGTATTCCGACGTTATAGTTGCGGTGGAATGCGGTATGGCAGGTCAGTACGGCGAAATGCACCACGGAAAATATTCGGACAGCAGCTATAAGGTTCAGATTCTCGATAAGTGGCTTACCGAACTGCCCGAAGAAATTACCGTAAACGTCAGAACATTAGATGAATATATTGATTATATTAAAACTTCTGATATTTATAAAAATAAGTATAAGGGTAAAACAGTCGGCGGAGTTACATATCCCGATGAAATAACCCGTGCCAATGTCGCAAATTATACATTTGAAAACGAAGTGTTCAACAGAATAGGTTTTTACAATGACGGTATGATACAGGACGGCAACGATGCAGGAACATTCTATTCTTCCCGTGCGGACTTTGTGAAATTGCTGAACTCCAAAGCCGACAGAACAACCTACGGCGGAGAGTTTTCGGGTTCTACCGGAGAGAAAGCAGGCGAATACAGAGTTGAGCGTGATACGTGGTTTCCATTGAATGCTATGTCCGAGTTTTACAATGTTCATCTTACATATTATCACGGCGGCAACAATGCCTACGCAAGTACAGGTGAGTATAAAAACGGAAACACTTATACCATTACTTACAGCAGTGCGGAAACTGCCGCAAAAAAAGCACAGCAATATGAAACGTGGTGTAAGACTATCGGTTCGGGTATGACCTACAAAACTTCGCAAAGCGGCACAGAAGTAACGTATCAAGTAGGCGGCTGGGCGAGTGCCACAGTTGGCGACGACTTGATTAACAAGCTTAAAACTGATTCAAACGTTACGGCGGATTTGTCGGCTTATAAAGGTAAAAGTGTTGCGGAATTTTTTGAAGACCATCTCGGCTACAGATTGGTTTTGAAAGAATCCTATCTTACAAGCAAGGTTAAGAGCGGCGGCGAGCTGACCGTTAAAGGAACAGTTGACAATACAGGTTTTTCCAATATCAGCAGGGATAAGGCATCGGAGATAATTCTTTCCGATAACGAAAAAGGCGACAATATGTATATTCTCCGCACAGACCTTGACGTTAATTCGTGGGTCGGCGGTTCAAGCAATGATTACGAAATGACATTAACTCTCCCGAGTGATATTGTTTCGGGTGATTATCAAGTGTATCTTCGTATTGCCTCCGAGGATTCGGACGGAAACACAAACGCCGCAGGAGGCGTTCGTTTTGCAAATCCGGGACAATTTGCGTATAAGGTTCAGGGTTCGTCTTACTCCGTGGGTGAAAGTACTGTGAATATTATTTATAATTCGGAAATCGGCGGAAATTATATAGGTTCGATTGAAGTTAAATAATATAAGCTGTGTAAAGTACGACATTTTAAAGCTTGCGGGCGACGGAACACCCCAAGAAGCCGAGCCCTGCTCGCTGACGGAACAAACTAGAAAAGGAAAGCCAACTACCCTCAGCGAAACTAAATAAACTATCAAAGAACTGCAAAAATAAAAATACACTCCCCAAAAACGTATCTATTCGTACAGATTAACAAAGGCAACAGCGAATTGCCGGTCGTAGAAAGTTAATTTAAAAAAATATGCAAAAATATCCGACTTGACAATAAATGTCTTGTCGGATATTTTTCACGTTATAAGGCATAAACATAAATTTATTGAAAATGCAACAAATTAAAAAATATTTTAAAAATACCATATATAGTATTATCATAAATGCAATTTAATAGATAAAAATAACAGACCTGTACAAGCAAGATTTACTTATTTGAGAAATAAAAAATTTAATTTTTTTCAAAAAAAGTGTTGACAAAACAAAATCTGTGTGGTATTATAGATAAGCACTCTTCAAGAGGGGCAAGAAAACCAAAGACCCGACAGACGGTGAATCAAGCGGTTTTCGAGAACTTTTTGAGACTGCAAACACAACATAATATCAGAGAGCTTTCGTCAAAAAAGACCTTGAAAAAATTAAAAAAAATTTTTAAAAAAGTCTTGACAAAAGCAAAAAGATTTGGTATTATAAATAAGCACTCTTCGAGAGGGCAAAACAAAACAGAATATCAAACGTTCTTCTAAAAAAAGACTTCAAAAAAATTCTTAAAAAAATTTCAAAAAAGTCTTG
>CADCHW010000024.1:21122-63756 GCA_902801245.1 uncultured Ruminococcus sp. | reverse complement strand
ACTTGGGGATATTTTTTCCATTACCTCCAAGGTCATCGGTGGGTTGGCTATACTTCCAGTTTTGGTATAAAATCAGTCTTATTCTGTGATTGAGCCAAAACTTTTGGTCGGGTTCGTGAAGTAAGACTAAAGAGGACTGACTTCACGTATTTCCAACCGGCGTTGCTGGCGGCAAAATAAACAAATTCTCCAAAAAACTAAAAAAATTTCAATTTAATCTGTTGACAAATTTTAGAAAATGATGTATCATATAAATATGTATTAACAGCATTCTATGTGTGGCAATAAGGTTATTTATCGTAAGAGATGAGGGAGAAGAATGAGAAAGTTTATCAGTACTTTGCTTGCGGCGGCAACTGTAATTGCAAGCCTGTCGTTCGGAATGATTTCGGCAGATGCGGCAACAATTAAGGGCGATGTCAACGGCGACAACAATATTACTCTTCGTGACGCAACGCTTGCACAGAAAATTAACGTTGGTTCACTCAGCCCCAGCACCAATCAGAAAAATTCCGCCGACTTCGATTCAAACAACAGCGTGGAACTTGCAGACGCACTTTTGATTCAAAAGTTTGTATGTCTTGACAAGACAACCTTGGATACCTATTCACCAAACAGAGTCAATCGTATTGCGTTTCTTGATTTGCTCAATGCCGACCGAGCAGCTGCCGGTCTTGCTGAAATTCAGTACAATGACGCAATGCTTGAAGCAGGAAATATCAGAGCGAAAGAATACAAGCAAACCGGAAAGAACGAACGTTTGGACGGTCGTTCGTTTACAACTATTTTCGCCGAATGCAATCTTAGTGCAGCAAACGGTTCTCCGTATGAGAAATCGGGTACTGATGTAATAAGCGGTGAAAGACTTTACAATATTTACAAGAATGAAAACAGCACCGTTTTCAAATATATGATGTCATCAAATTGCAAGGTGGTTTGTGTGGGAAGTATTCCGGATACTAAAACAACTGCCACTTGGGTTATTGACGTGGCTTAATTTTATAACCGATTATATGCAAGGGGGAGGGAAACTATCCCCCTTTTATAATGCAAAAATAAGTTGTTGATTAAAGAGTGATTTTGTGGTACAATAGAAATGTATAATTAATAAAAAAATATATGGGTGGTCATAATTATGGAATATAAATTTTCAGACAGGGTTCAGAGCTTGAAACCCTCGGCTATAAGAGAAATTTTTAAATATGCAGCCGACCCGACCGTTGTGTCGCTTTCGGCAGGAAATCCCTCGCCCGATGCGTTCCCGACAGAAGAGATTTCGGAAATTTCACAGCGTCTTTTTGCGGAAAATCCAATCGCCGCTTTGCAGTACAGCGTGACAGAGGGTTACACCCCTCTCCGTGAATTTCTCAAAGGCTATATGAAGTCAAAGCATAATGTCGGCAGCGACAGCGACGATATCCTTATAACCTCGGGTGCTCAACAGATTATGGACCTTGCTTCAAAGTCCGTTCTTAATGAGGGTGATGTTGTTATTTGTGAGAATCCGTCCTTTATCGGTTCGCTGAATACGTTCCGTTCGTATAACGCTCGGCTTGTCGGTGTTCCCGTTGAGCCAGACGGAATGAATGTCGAAAAGCTTGAAGAGGCTTTGAAGAGTGAACCGAATGCGAAGTTCATCTATACTATCCCGAATTTCCAGAATCCCTCGGGTGTTACGATGAGCCTTGAAAAGCGTAAGGCGGTGTACGAGCTTGCGAAAAAATATCAGGTGCTTATTATCGAGGATAACCCGTACGGTGATTTGCGTTTCAGCGGTGAGTTTCTGCCTTGTATAAAAAGCTTTGACGATGAGGGTATTGTTATTTATTCGGGAAGTTTTTCAAAGGTTATTTCTCCGGGTATGCGTGTGGGTTACGCTATCGCTCCGAAAGAGATTATTCAAAAAATGGTAGTCTGCAAGCAAGGTCAGGACGTTCATACAAATATATGGTCACAGCTTGTTTGTTATGAATTTCTTACAAAGTACGATTTTGACAAGCACCTTGAAAAACTTCGTGATATTTACAGAAAGAAAGCAAATTTCGCAATGGATTTGCTGGACAAGCACCTTGCCCCGAAAATAACTTACAACAGAATAGACGGCGGTTTGTTCATATGGTGCGATTTGCCCGAGAACACTGATGTTTCACAGTTTTGTATGAATGCAGTTAAGAACAAGGTTTGTGTAGTGCCGGGTACTGCGTTTATGGCTAATGAAACGGACGTTACACATTCGTTCAGAATTAATTTCTCAACTCCCACGGACGAACAGCTTAAAAAGGGTATTGAGATTTTGGGAGAATTGGCAAAGACTTTATAATTAGGAAAGGAATAAAAAATAACTATGGAACAGCAAACAGAAAAGAAGAAAATAGTATTCAGTGCAATTCAGCCGTCCGGTACGATTACTCTCGGTAACTATCTCGGTGCGGTTAAAAATTGGGTGGCTATGCAGGACGAGTTCAACTGTATTTATGCTCTCGCCGATTTGCACACAATTACGGTTCGTCAAGAACCTGCTCAGTTCAGAAAAAATATTATCGATGCGTATGCGTCTATTCTTGCCTGCGGTATTGATGCGGAAAAGAGTTTGTTCTTTATGCAGAGTCACGTTACAACTCACGCACAGCTTGCATGGCTTTTGAACTGTTACACTCAGTTCGGTGAGCTTTCGAGAATGACACAGTTCAAGGATAAGTCCGCAAAACATGCCGACAACGTTAATGCAGGTCTGTTTACATACCCTGCACTTATGGCAGCGGATATTCTCCTTTATCAGGCTGATATGGTGCCTGTCGGTGCAGACCAGAAACAGCATTTGGAGCTTACAAGAAATATTGCCGAGAGATTTAACGGTATTTACGGAAATGTGTTCAAAGTTCCCGAGCCGTACATTCCTAAGAACGGAGCAAGGGTTATGTCACTTCAAGACCCGACTAAGAAAATGAGTAAGTCGGACGAGAATGTCAATGCCTGCGTCACTCTTATGGATTCCCCCGAAACGATTATGAAAAAGTTCAAGCGTGCTGTAACAGACAGCGAAGCTAAGGTTCGCTATGCAGAGGGCAAGGACGGAATTAACAATCTGATGACGATTTATTCGGCAGTTACGGGACTTACCTTTGAGCAGATTGAAAAAGACTTTGACGGCAAGGGTTACGGAGATTTCAAGACGGCTGTCGGTGAAGCTGTTATCGAGGAGCTTCGTCCGGTAAGAGAGCGTTACGAGAAATATATTGCCGATAAGTCATATATGCAGGAATGTTATCGTAAGGCTGACGAGATTGCACAGAAATTTTCACAGAGAACCCTTGATAAGGCAATGAAAAAAATCGGATTCGTAAAGTGATTTTACGAAAAGTGTGAAAATTATTCAACAAAAATTCAATCTCTCTTTTAGTGGAAAGTGTTAGCTTAATGAATAAAAATATAACAAACCTAGAAAAACTAATGATAAAACATTACATATAATTTAGGCGGTTTAGAAGTTTTTCGTCAATCTGCATAAAATTAATGCTTTACAGTGTGAAAATAAATGGGTTGACATTGCGGTTATAATTTATTATCATTATATAGGGAGTATTTTTTACAGAATCCTCGCTGCTTTATTTTATGAATTTTTTGAATGTTTTATTGTTTACTGTGTATAAAATCAGGTAACGTACTGTATAATTAAATTAAGAAATAAGATTAAGATTTACGAAACATTTATCTATTCAAATTACTAAAGTCCTCCTACGCATGCAGCCAATGTCATCGACTTAAGAAAATACCTGTGTCAACTCTTCACTTTTCTCTTAAAAAATTACCCTTGAATTTTAGTGAAGAGTGAATAAAGAAAAACGTTTCAGAGTAGTGTGTTCTAAATTGATGACATTGCGTATTTAGGGGGTGGATTGAAAAAAATTATACGGTTTATTTAAGTGTACCCGAAAATAAACTTGCGGTCGGGTACGTGAAGTAAGACTTTTAACAGAAGCAGAATCACGTGATAAAAAAGGGGAAAATATTATTATGGATCAAATATTTTGTTCAAGAATTCCCTATTACCGTAATCCTGTCGGAGCGGTTGAAGAGGGTACATCTATTCATTTCAGAATTAAAGTTCCGCTTTATCTTAAGTGCAGTAAGGCTCACCTTATTGTTATTGATGAAAGCAGAAACTCTAAAAGAGATAATTACACCATGCTGTGGGGCGGTACTGCCGATGAAGCCGAGATTTGGGAATGCGACTTTGCTCCAAATAAAATGGGTCTTTATTGGTATACTTTCCAGCTTGATACAGTTGAGGGTATCAGATATCTTGTGAGAGATTTCGGAAGTAATTCGAGAATCGACTATAACATCGTTTACTCTTGGCAGCTTACATGCTATAAGAAAGGCTTTAAAACTCCCGACTGGGCACCCGGCGGAGTTATGTATCAGATTTTTCCCGACAGATTTTTCTTCTCGGGCGAAAGCAAGCGTGAGGGCAGAGATGACAGAGAATACCACAACAGCTGGGAAGAACTCCCCGAATGGCGCCCAAACAAGGACGGTATCATTACCAATACCGACTTCTTCGAGGGTGACTTGAAAGGTATTACTCAGAAGCTTGATTATTTGCAGGATTTGGGTGTTACTTGTATTTATCTAAATCCGATTTTTGAAGCTTACTCCAATCACCGCTACGATACGGCAAGCTATGAGGATATCGACCCATTGCTCGGTAACGAGGAGGACTTCAAAACTCTTTGCGAAGAAGCTAAAAAGCATGGCATAAGAATTGTAAATGACGGTGTGTTCTCTCATACGGGAAGTGACAGTAAATATTTCAACCGTCAGGGCAGATACAAGACTATCGGTGCATTTAATTCCAAGGAGTCCCCGTATTTCAGCTGGTACGACTTCAACAACTGGCCCTATGGCTACAATTCATGGTGGGGCTTTGATACTCTTCCCAATACAAGAGAAGACGACCCCGGCTACAATGAGTATATCAACGGTGAAAACGGCATTATCCGCAAGTGGATAAAAGCAGGCAACAGCGGTTGGCGACTTGACGTTGCGGACGAATTGCCCGATGTGTTTATAGAGAACCTCAGAAAGGCTGTTAAGGCTCAGGACGACCAAGCTATCGTTATCGGTGAGGTTTGGGAAGACGCTTCAAATAAGGAGAGCTACGGCTCAAGAAGAAAGTTCTTACTCGGCGACCAGCTGGACACAGTTATGAACTATCCTTTCAGAAGTGCTATTCTTGAGTACTTGAAAGGCATTGATGCATTCCATATTATGGAGGGTATACTTTGCATTCTGGAGAATTATCCACGTCCGGTTATCAGAAATTTGATGAATTTCATCACAACCCACGATACCGAGAGAGCTATAACAATTCTTGCAGGTGAACCGCTCAACGGCAGAAACAGAGAGTTCCAGTTCAATACAAAGATGACGGAAGAGCAGAGAGGTTACGGTGTTCGTCTTATGAGGCTTGCTGCCGGCTTGATGTTCACACTTCCAGGATTCCCCTGCGTTTACTACGGTGACGAAGCAGGCGTTGAGGGTTACAAAGACCCATTCAACCGTTCTACATATCCGTGGGGCAAAGAGGATAAAACCTTGCTTGAATGGCATAAGTCGCTCGGAAAGGTTCGCCGTGAGAACTCTTGTTTTAATGACGGTGAGTTTAAGGATACTTACTGCAAAAACAACATTATGTCTTACATAAGACACGATGAAAAGTGCAAGGTTCTTTGTATTTTCAATGCAGGATATGAGGTTGTTGAAGCACCTGTACCGTATGAGTTTGCAGAGGGTGAAATTCTGCTTTCGACTCACGAGAATATTAAGCTTGAGAACAACAAGGTTTCCTTGCCCGAACTCAGCTGTCTGTTTATTAAAATTGCTAACAACTAATTTTTTCGATAAAACATTTCCTTTTGCCGTTCCTACGCAGTTATGTGTGGGAACGGACTTTTTAATGGAAATACTATACTCGCAAGCATTAAGATTTACCATTTTTCTTTCTTCGACCGACAATTCGCTACGCTGTTGCCTGTTTTTGTTTGGGCGGAGAGTTTTTATTTTTTTGATTGTTTTTTTATTGTTTTTCTTTGATAGTTTATCTCGTTTCGCTGAGGGTAATTTATTTTTCTACAATAATTTGTTCCGTCAGCGAGCGAGGGCTCTGCTCCTGCTGGTGCAAGACCACTAGGAACACCTCCCAATCAGCTTTCGCCTACGGCTCGGCTTCTTGGGGTGTTCCGTCGCCCGCAATCTTTAAAAAGCTTGACTAAACTTTAAATGGTAAATCTTTTAGAACGTGAGTATAAACTTTCAACTATCACAATTACGCATTTTATATTGTATTTTTATCAGAAATGTGATATAATATTTTTAACAAACAATACGTAAAGGAAGTGATAAAATGGGCAAAAAAAGACTTATTGACAGCAGTGAATTTCTGGACGATGCAACATTAATGGAAGATTTTTTTATGTCGGTTTTTTTCAGAGAAAACCCGGAATGTATTGAGCAGGTATTGAATGCGGTGTTGTCTGTTGATTTATCGGTACAAACCGTTAATACGCAATACAAGGTTTTAAATATGTACGGTCGTGATGTGATATTTGACATTTATGCACTGGATTTGAAAAAAAGGAAGTATAACGTTGAAATGCAGCGTCGTTCCGACGGTGCCAAACCTCAGAGAGCAAGATTTCATTCAAGTTTTCTTGATGTGAGGTCGCTGGAGGGACAAGAGGATTTTGAGGATATGACAGATTCATACGTTATTTTCATAACCGAACATGATGTATTAAAAGGTAACAAGCCGATTTACCAAATTGAACGGACTATTCTGGATATGGATAGACAGTTTAACGACGGGTCACATATTATATATGTAAATCTCGCATATAAAGGCAAGTGTGATTCAAAATTGGAGGAGATTATACACGATTTTAAATGTAAAAATGCAGATGATATACGTAACAGTGTTCTTCGTGAAAGATTTGAAGAACTGAAAAAACACCCTACGGAAAAGGAGCTGGATGATATGTCAGAATTGTTGGAACTTAGATTTAAGGCACTTGGTGACAAGCGATTTGAAGAAGGACGTGCAGAGGGAAGAGAAGAAGGACGAGAGGAGAAGGACGTGCAGAAGGACGTGCAGAGGGACGTGCAGAGGGACGAGAGGAAGGACAGGCGGAAAAATCAAGGGCAATAGCAAAAACTATGCTTTTGTCAGGTGAATTTTCCGAAGAGAAGATAGCAGAGTTTTGCCAGCTTACAATCGAAGAAGTCAATGAGTTAAAGAAGTCGGCTTAATTTTAAAAGAAATATTATACCGTGAATTGTATTTTTAAGTACAATTTGCGGTTTTCTTTTTTGAATTTATTTATAATCTTAATTATATAAATCTGACCGATATTTCCTGCGAACATTGTCCGCTTGGTAGGGTAGATGAAGTAGGGTTAAAACAAACCGGCTTTAAGTGCAAAAAAAACACGTGAAAAAATACAATAATATTACAAATCATTAAGTTTAATTCTTTTAAAGAAATATAAATCTCGCAAAATTTGATATAATTAAATATAAGTGTAATCGAATTCGGATTAACACGTTAGTTTGAAAATTTGTGTAATATAATTTGTAGCTTTTTAGTTACAAAGGTTATTGATTTGCTATAGGAGGACTGTTCGTGCGTATCAGACGAAAAAAGTGGGCAAGACCCGAACTCGCCGTTTGTCCGTTTTTTATAGACGATGCAGCGGCTCAAAAAGGTAATTGGGATTCCGTATTCAAAAAGAAACAGCCGCTGTTCTTGGAGCTTGGCTGCGGAAAGGGCGGATTCGCTGCCGAGATTGCGTTGAAAAATCCCGATGTGAATTTTCTTGCTGTGGATATTAAAAGCGATATGCTCGGTGTCGCAAGACGTAATATCGTTAAGCTTTTTGAGGAAAATAACCGTGAGATCGATAATCTCGTTTTGACTGCCTTTAATGTTGAACAGATTGAAAATATGTTATCTTCCGAAGACAATGTGGATAGAATTTACATCAATTTCTGCAACCCATGGCCTAGGGGAAAACATAATAAACGAAGACTTACTTACCCAATCAAATTGGAAAAGTATAAGCAGTTTCTTAAACAGGGCGGTGAGATTCGCTTTAAAACAGATGACCTGCCGCTCTTTAACGATACGCTTGAATATTTCGCTCAGACAGGCTATGACGTTGTTTATAAAACTAACGATTTGCATAACAGCGATGTTACGGATAATATTTTTACCGAACACGAAATAATGTTCAGTGAAGAGGGTATTAAGATTAATTATTGTATTGCTGTATATAGATGATTCGATAAATATTATATTAAAAATGAACGGTTAACAGGAGGAAATTTTGTTATGAAAAAAATTTTGGTTTGTGAGGACGAAGCTACGATTCGTGATTTTATCGTAATCAACCTCACAAGAGCAGGCTATGATGTTATTGAGGCTGAGAACGGCGACCAAGCTCTTGCTAAGTATGAGGAACAAAACGGCGATTTGGACGTTGCTATTCTTGATGTTATGATGCCGGGAAGCAAGGACGGTTTCGCTGTTTGCAAGGAGCTTCGTGCCAAAAGCGGCGGAATAGGTATTATTATGCTCACCGCAAGAACTCAGGAAATGGACAAGGTTACCGGTCTTATGCTCGGTGCGGACGATTATGTTACAAAGCCGTTCAGTCCTTCGGAACTTGTGGCTAGAGTGGACGCTCTTTACAGACGTGTTTCTCTTGCAAAGGCTAATATCGAAAGCAACTTCAAAGAGGAAATCAAGTCGGGTGACTTCGTGCTTAACCTCAGAAATCGCGCTTTGCTCAAAAACGGCAAGGTTATAGAGCTTACTCAGGTTGAGTTCCAGATTATGGAATATTTCTTCTCAAATCCCGGTATGGCTCTTGACAGAACAAATATTCTGAATCACGTTTGGGGTGTGGCTTACGTCGGCGAAGAAAAAATAGTTGACGTTAATATCAGAAGACTTAGAATGAAAGTAGAGGACGAGCCGTCAAATCCAAAGTATATTGTAACTGTTTGGGGTCTTGGTTACAAGTGGGATGCGTGAGTTTTAATGCGTAATTATGGTTATTGCGTATTTGAAGTTACTTTGTTAAAAAGAATAAAGAATAATGAATAAATGACGGGGATTTTTTGAGTTGAGTATATTGGAAAAAAGGAGGGGGGATATGTCGAAAAGTATTACGCAAAGATGGTTTTTAAAGTACTTGTCTGTTACAATTGTCTTATTGCTTTTGGTGATTTTTGGAGGAGCTTTTGCGGTCAGAAGTTATTTCTATGAAAATGTGAAAAATGATGTTTCAAAGATTAGCAGTGATGTTGTTTACACTTTCTGCAATGCAAACGGCGAACCAAAGGAATCCGATGAAACACCCATTAAGGCATATACCGATAATCTTTACGAAAAGGAAAATATTACTCTTTCGGTTGTTTCCGAAAACGGAGAAGTTGAGTCGGATTCTTCAACTCAGATTACTGATGACTTTGAGCAGGCTTTGGATTCGGCAGACAACACGGCAACTTGGATAGGCGACCTCGGTTCGGGGGATAAAATCCTGTCACAGACTGTTGTTATTCGTGACGAAAACGGTAATTTCGTTACTGCGTTCAGACTTGTGAAATCGCTTACCGATACCGACAACAAAATGCTGATTGTCATACTTATTCTTATTGCGGCTGTTATGATAATTCTTGCGTCTGTTATTATTCCGGGATTAATGTTTATTGGTACGATTGTTAAGCCTGTAAGAGAACTGAGTGCAACCTCACGGCGAATTGCTCAGGGCGATTTTGAAACTCGTGTTGACAAGATGTATGATGACGAAATCGGCGAGCTTGCCGACAGCATTAATTATATGTCTAAAGAACTTAAAGCTTCCGACAGTATGAAGAATGATTTTATATCTTCCGTTTCGCATGAATTGAGAACTCCGCTCACAGCAATTAAAGGCTGGGCGGAAACTATGTCGATAGGCGAACCAGACGCTGCTACCATGAATAAGGGTTTAAGCGTTATTGTCAAGGAATCGGAACGTCTTACAGGAATGGTTGAGGAGCTTCTTGACTTTTCGAGAATACAGAACGGCAGAATGATAATGGTTATGGATAAAATCGATATGCTTGCAGAGCTTGACGAAGCTGTTTATATGCTCAAAGAGCGTGCCGCAAGCGAGAAGAAACATTTTGTTTATGAAGTACCCGAAAATATTTCGCCTGTTCTGGGTGATAAAAACAGACTAAGACAAGTATTTATAAATATCATAGACAATGCACTTAAATATACTCCCGAGGGCGGAGTAATCGGCATTCAAGTTACCGAGGAAAACGATATAATCAATGTTGTAATAAGTGATACCGGCTGCGGCATTGCGGAAAAGGATTTGCCGAGGATTAAAGATAAATTCTATAAAGCTAATAAAACGGTTCGTGGCAGCGGAATAGGTCTTGCAGTTGCCGATGAGATTATGACGCTGCACAAGGGCAAGCTTGAAATCCTAAGTACCGAGGGTGTGGGAACGACTGTTACAATAAGCATTCCCGTACTCGACAGCGACGACGAAGAAATCCTTAAGAGTTAATGCGTAATTATGATAGTCGGTAGTTTGTTAAGCAGACGAAAGTTTGCTTTGTGAAGAGAGCGGAATGTTTAATTCGTAATTTTATGGAATAAACGAAATTTGTTTTATTTAATGGAGATTGTTATATTAAGGTAGCTTTTGGAAATGTTATAACTATAAGTATAACAAAGAAAAAGTGAATGTATTTACTTCAAATGAAACTTACTAATAACTATCGGTCGGGTATATAAATTAAATGTAATCCGTAACTATCTTCACGTAATTCCTGCGGACGTTGTCCGTAAAGAAAAGAGAGAAATTATGGCTGAGAAAACTAAGATTAAAACATCAATCGGCGGCTCGGCACTTATAGAGGGCATTATGATGAGAGGCCCCAAGCGTACCACAGTCGCTATCCGTATGAGCGACAAATCCGTTTATACGGAGGATATCGAATTTAAATCAATTGCAAGCAAAAGTAAAATTTTAAGGCTGCCCTTAATTCGTGGCTTTGTTTCGCTTATCGATTCAATGAGGTTGAGTATGAAATGCCTTATGCTCTCTGCCGATAAGGCTGTGGAGGGCAGCGAGGAAGAGGAAGAACCCTCAAAATTTGAAAAATGGGCAATGGATAAGTTCGGCGATAAATTTTACAATATCGTAATGGGTTTTGCAAGCTTTATCGGAGTTGTGATTGCAATTTTGCTTTTCTATGCAGTTCCGACTACATTGTTTAATCTGCTTGCAAAGGCTGCCCCAACGCTCGACAACGGTACTTTCTGGAGAAGTGCTTTTGAGGGTGTTGTAAAAATTGCTTTGTTTTTGTGCTATGTTTTGATAGTATCGAGAACTCCCGATATGAAGAGAACATTTATGTATCACGGTGCGGAGCATAAGACGATTTTTTGTTACGAAAATCTTGAAGAATTAACGGTTGAGAATGTAAGAAAATACAAGAGATTTCACCCTAGGTGCGGTACAAGCTTTATGATAATAATGCTTCTTGTAGGTGTTATTGTAGGATTGTTTATCACGGCAAAAAATCCGCTTCTGAGAACTTTTATCAAATTGCTGCTGCTGCCTGTTTCGTGCGGTGTCGGCTATGAGCTTATCAAGCTTTGCGGAAAGTACGACAACGCTTTTACAAGAATTGTTGCCGCTCCCGGACTTTTAGCACAGAGAATTACAACTATCGAACCCGATGACAGTATGATTGAAATTGCCATTGCCGCAATTAAACCTGTTATTCCCGAGAACGGTGAGGACAGAATCTGATGAACAGCTTTGAAAATATGACGCTTAATTCAGTTTATAAGCAGGGAGAAAAGCTTTTGAAAGAAGCGGATATCCCCGATGCGGATTTTGATTCGCTGTATCTTTTGGAGCATTTTTTTGGTGCGGATAGAACAGCACTCATTCTTCACGGTGACAAGACTGCGGACGAAAGCTTGTGCGAACGTTTTTTCTCTGCGGTTGAAGAGCGAAAAACGGGAAAGCCGTTACAGTACATTGTCGGGAAATGGAACTTTATGGGATATGATTTCTATGTCGGCGAGGGTGTTCTTATCCCTCGTGACGACACGGAGATTGTCGTTGAAGCCGCACTTGATTTTCTCAAAGGCATTAAGAATCCTAGGGTTATCGATTTGTGTTCGGGCAGCGGTGCGATAGCTGTTTCTATAGCAAAGATATTTCCTGACAGTGATGTTGTTGCTCTCGAATATTCGGATTTGGCGGTTGAGTATTTGAAGAAGAATATCGAGCTTAACGGTGCGGATAATGTTAAGGTGTTCAAAGGCGATGTTACAAAGTGTTACGGAGATTTTTCGGACGAAAGCTTTGACCTTGTTATTTCAAATCCGCCCTATATAGAAAGTGATGAAATCGACACTCTCCAGCCCGAGCTTCAGTTTGAACCGAGAATGGCTCTTGACGGCGGCAAAGACGGACTTTATTTTTACAGAATAATTTCGGAGAAATGGTCGTGTAAAGTAAAAAAGGGCGGTATGATTGCCTTTGAGGTCGGAGAGGAACAGTTTGAACCTGTGGCTGAACTTGTGAAAAGCCATGGGTTTGAGAATGTGACTTACAGGCTTGATTTGCAGGGATATAAGAGGACAGTTGCAGGAGTTAGAACAATTAGCAATTAGCAATGTTCAATGTGCAATTATTGATAAGTTTATTAATAATTATATATTCAATAAAATATTTGATATTATTAAATAAAATTGGTTAAAATACTGATTAAACTAGCGGTCGGGTTCGTGAAGTTATGGATAAAATAAAATATCTTCACGTGTTAAAAAGAGAAAGGATTGAGGAAAATATGGCACAGGATAAGAAGAAAGCTCTTGATACTGCGTTGGCTCAGATTGAAAAGCAGTTCGGTAAGGGTGCAATTATGCGTCTGGGTCAGCAGGAGGCTTTGAAAGTAGAAGTTATATCCACAGGCTCGCTGTCGCTTGATATCGCTCTCGGTATCGGCGGTCTGCCACGTGGAAGAATTATAGAAATGTACGGTCCTGAAAGTTCCGGTAAAACCACATTGGCTCTTCATTGTATTGCGGAGGGTCAGAAAAAGGGCGGCACAGTTGCGTTTATTGATGTTGAACACGCTCTTGACCCCGTGTATGCTGCCAATCTCGGTGTTGACGTTGATTCTCTCCTCGTGTCACAGCCCGATACGGGTGAACAGGCTCTTGAAATAACGGAAGCTCTTGTTCGTTCGGGTGCTATCGATGTTATTGTAGTCGATTCAGTTGCGGCTCTTGTTCCGAAAGCCGAAATCGAGGGCGAAATGGGCGATTCTCACGTTGGCTTGCAGGCAAGACTTATGTCGCAGGCTCTGAGAAAACTTACGGGTGCTATTTCAAAAAGTAACTGCGTGGCTATTTTTATAAATCAGTTACGTGAAAAGGTTGGTGTAATGTTCGGAAGTCCCGAGGTTACTCCGGGCGGTCGTGCTTTGAAGTTCTATTCTTCCGTTCGTCTTGATATCAGAAAGGTTGAAGCTCTGAAAGTAAACGGCGAGCTTATCGGTTCTCACACTAAGGCTAAAGTCGTTAAAAATAAAATGGCACCTCCGTTCAGAGAAGCGGAATTTGATATTATGTACGGCAAGGGAATTTCCAAAGAGGGCGAAATTGTCGATTTGGGTGTGCGTGCGGAAATTCTGCAAAAGTCCGGTGCGTGGTTCAGCTACGGTGACAGACGTTTGGCACAAGGTCGTGACAAGACTAAGGAGCTTATCAAGAATGACCCCGAGCTTGCAAAGGAACTTGAAGAGAAGATTATGCAGAATATAGATTTAATCAACTCAAAGCCGCTTGCAAAGGGAAGCAAGACAGCAAAAGGAAAGTCAAAGAAAGAAGCTAAGGAAGAGGCAGAAGCAGAGATTGCGGAAACAGCTGCTGAGGATAGTGCCGATATCGATGTTGAAGAGGACGGAAATGTTGTAAGAATTAACGTGCCGGAAGAGCAGGAGAAAAAGTCCGAGCCGCACGATTCAAGCATTGACATTTCGGTTGACGAATTATGATAATAACCGATTTGAAGCCTGTCAAAAAGTCGCTGAGTTTGGTGTACATTGACGGCGAATACGCAATGAAGCTTGACACGGCGACTTTGGCAGAAAACGGAATTATTGTGGGTTATACGCTTGACGATGACGAGCTTAAGGAGCTTATCGAAAAGTCCGATTACAGGCGAGCAAAGGAAAAGGCTTTGTATCTTATTTCGGGCAGAGATTATTCCAAAAAGCAGCTTATGGATAAGATAAAAAAGGACTCCTCGGAGGAAACTGCCGAGGAGGTTTGTGAGCGTATGGAGGAGCTTGGTCTTCTGAATGACGAAAATTACGCAAGGCGGCTTGCTCACGATTTAATTTATCTTAAAAAGTTATCCGTCAAGGGTGCGAAGTACAAGCTTATGGAAAAGGGGATAGACAGGGAGCTTTGCGATGAAATTCTAGAAGAGTTCGAGGTTGACCCCGTGGAACAGCTTACGGAGATTATAGAGAGAAAGTATGCGGATAAACTGGACGATGAAAAAGGCAGACGGAGAACAATTGCCGCACTGCAAAGGCTCGGCTACAGCTGGAGCGATATAAAATCCGCCTTGGCGGAATATGAAAATGATTGGTAAAAGGAGAAAATAAAATGCCATATACAGTCGGAATGGTCAGTCTTGGCTGTGCCAAAAACCGTGTCGATGCGGAGATGATGCTTTTCACTCTCCGTCAGGCAGGCTACAAAATTGTTGAGGAAGCGGCAATGGCGGACGTTGCCATTATTAACACCTGCGGTTTTATCGAGAGTGCAAAGCAGGAAAGTATTGACGAAATTCTTGAACTTGCACAGCTTAAAAAAGAGGGAAAAATCAAGGCGATTATAGCTACAGGCTGCCTTGCCGAAAGATACAAAGACCAGATGATGAAAGAACTTTACGAGATTGACGCAGTTGTCGGTATCGGTGCGAATGCAGATATTGCAAGTGTTGTCGATAAGGTTCTTGAAAAGGAAAAAGTCGAGGTTTTCCCCGACAAACGTCAGCTGCCGCTTGAGGGCGGCAGAATTCAGAGTACTGCGTATTATTATGCATATCTGAAAATTGCCGAGGGCTGTGACAATAAATGTACATATTGTGCGATTCCTATGATAAGAGGTCGCTACAGAAGCCGTGAAATCGAGAATATTGTTGACGAAGCAAAACATTTAGCCGATAACGGTGTAAAAGAACTTATCGTAATCGCTCAGGATACAACAAAGTACGGTGTCGATATTTACGGTGAGTACAAGCTTGCGGCACTTTTGAAAGAACTATGTAAGATTGAGAAAATCGAGTGGGTGAGAGTTCTGTACTGTTACCCCGAATGTATCACGGACGAGCTTATTGACGTGTTCGCAACGGAAGACAAGCTTCTAAAATATATCGATATGCCGTTACAGCATTGTGACGGAAATGTTCTCAAAAGAATGTGCCGTAAGGGTAACCGTGAGGAGCTTACAGCTCTTATCAAAAAGCTCAGAGAGAGAATTCCAAACCTGATTTTGAGAACTACCTTTATTGCAGGTTTCCCCGGAGAAACGGAGGAGCAGTTCACGGAGCTTGCGGAGTTTGCAAACGAAATTAAATTCGAGAGAATGGGCTGCTTCGCCTATTCGCAGGAGGAGGACACTCCGGCAGCTAAAATGCCCGACCAGATTGATGAAGACGTTAAAGAACGCCGTGCGGAAATTCTTATGGAACAGCAGCAGCTTGTTATGGAGAAGTACAACGAAAGTCTTCTTGGTAAGGAGATTGAGGTACTTGTTGAGGGATTCGACCGCTATGCGGAATGTTTCTTCGGAAGAAGTAAGGCGGATTCCCCCGATGTTGACGGTAAGGTGTTCTTTACCTGCACCGACAGAAAGCCGTATGAGGGTGAGATTGTGAAAGTTAGGGTTGACGATTTCCTCGACTGCGACCCAATCGGCGAAATGATTAACTAACATTCGGGAGGGAAGAACGGTGAATTTACCTAACAAACTAACTCTTTTAAGAATAATACTTGTTCCGTTTTTTGTGGCGGCTTTGCTGATTGACAGCATACCGTTTCATTATATTATAGCGTTGGTAATATTTGCAATAGCGTCTATTACGGATATGCTCGACGGAAAAATTGCAAGAAAATATAATATGGTGACTGATTTCGGCAAATTCGCCGACCCGCTTGCAGATAAAATTCTTGTAATTTCTGCATTCGCTTGTTTTATTGAGCTTGATATTATAAATGCGGTGTTTATAATTCTTGTGCTGTTCAGGGAGTTCACGGTAACGTCGATTAGACTTGTTGCGGTTGAACACGGAAAGGTAGTTGCCGCCAATATGTGGGGCAAGGCTAAGACCGTTTCTCAAATGGTGGCTATTATAGTTGTGCTTTTGAACGGTTTCCTTTTGGAAATACTTGCGACTTCGCAGGAAAAGGCTTTGAGTATGAATCATATTATCGGTATTGTAAATCAGTCACTTTTGTGGCTGTCGGCGGCATTGACGGTTATTTCGGGTGTGATTTATATTAAGGATAATTTTGAGTTTATTAAGAATGCGAAATAATTTATTGATTTTATAATGTATAATCTAAAAAATCGGTAGCAATTAAATTATTAACTGCTACCGATTTTTTATTTATTATTTTCTATTAAATGAATTTTTATGCTATAGTTAGTTTCAAATTCATTAATAAGTGTATAAATAAATTTTATAATGTAAGTTGAAGACAGATTAGTTTCTATAAATATATTATCAGCGATTTCATATTCATATCTTACATTATTTTTGTCTTTTGAAATATAAATGCGTTCAGATTGCATAGGCGAATAATTTTCTTTAGCTAAATCAATAAACCTATCAGATTCAAATCTAAATAACACATTTACAAACTTAATTAAAAGCTGAGTATAATTATATTTATCAATTATATAATTATCGTCCATTAATTCAAAAGATATAGGTTTATATTGGGAATAATCCAATGAATTATCATAATGATCAATTATTTTGTCACTTTCATTATTGAATAATCTAGGATTGCTTATATTATTTGTGCTTAAAAGTAAATGCGAATCTAATATTCGTTTGATCAAATAACTTGAACGAGCTGTAATTTCACTGCAAGTATTAAAAGACGTACTGTACTCCTTTAAAGTAATTAAATGATTAGACTTTTTTATATTGTCACTTGCCCATTCTAATCTTAGATTTCCAATAATATGTAGGTACTGATCATAGAAATCATCCTTACCTATTGTATTAATTGTAGAATCTGATATGAAATCTTGACCATCTGTTAAAATAATGCTATCACCCGATAAATAATACTTAAAGTTTTCATTCTTTTTAGGTTTTAACGGAAGTATATGGTCAATATGAATGTCACTGCCATATTTCAATAGCCAATAAAGTTTTTCGTAGTCAATGCTATTGTTGTCAGATAAGTATTCTAAATATGATAAAATTACTTTCGTAACTTTTTTATTTTTATTATATGTTATAGATGTTCTTATATGATTCTTTAATATAGAATCTTGTATAGAAGCACTATATATATACTTTTCAAAAATGTTTATAATTTGTTTATAATTTTTTTCAGACACATCCTTATTGTCATTATAATATTGAAATTCTTTATAAAGTTCATTTTGAACTTCAACAAAACTGCTTATTGTACTTTTACTTTCACGAGCACATATGCTTTGAAAAGTGAGAATAAACTTAAATGCAGTTTCTATTAAATCTTCAAAAGTACTGTTTAAAAGTTTGTTATTATCTCTCATACACAGAAGCTTAAAAAACAAAGCTTTATCATGATTGTATTCAGCTAAATTGTTCATTTGAAAAATCACAATAGATTTTTTAGAAAATTTGTTTTTTTCAAGTATTGAAATATCAGTTAGGAACTATCGACAAATAAGTTGTGTAAAATAAGTAAACTATCGACAAATAAGTTGTGTAAAATAAGTAACACAACAATAGTAATTACGTTGTTTTTTCTAATACTATGCACAAGTAATTTATCGATAATTCCTTAGCATTTTATAGTAATTAACATTTTTTAATAGATCATCTATAAAATTAACTAAAGTATCACGTATATTGTTCGATTTGAAATATTCTTTCAAATTTTTTTCGACTAATGATTTAAAGTTTACTAGCTTAATACTATTTCTATAATATGAAATATTTGCACGGATATATATTGTAAAATAATCCATTAAATTGTCGTTTGTTTCTATTATAAGGGTTCCCCATTTGTTCAAATACGAATCAAAATCTGATTCATAAATATTTTGAAAAATGTATGTTTTTATTAAATCAATTTCCTCAAGAGGCTTTCCTTTGCTGTTGATAGATTCAAAAATTGAAAAAAGCTTACATAAATCTGTATTAACTTGAATAGCAATGAACCTAATATTATATTTTAAAAAATCGAAGTAATTAAAATAATCATTTTCAGAGATTAATGTATTTGAAAAGAATTCATTAATTGAAATAAGGTTATGTAAAAGATTTTTTTCGACTTCATTTAACGAAAAATTAAACTTATTTTGAGCAAAATCAATAATATTATGTTTTTCGTATAATTCGTTAAATAATTCATTCATTATGCTTTTATCAATATTGCCTAATGTTAATATTTGTTTGTTTTTTTGACGTTTACGATTTTCTTTTTTCCATAGAAAGTTCTCAATATCTCTTACTACATCATCATCGGCTTTATTTTGATAAAAATGATTTAACAATGTCATTAATACTAAAGTGAGAGTAGTTATTCTTTGTTGACCGTCAACTATATCATATTCGGTATAAGCATTTTTTACGTTTTTTTGTATTTTAATAAAAATTGTGCCAACAAATAGTAACATTTTCTCAGGTGAAATAGTATTTGATTTATTTTTAGAGTTTTCGTAAGCTTCATCGATATCATTCAATAACTGTTTAACTTGTTCAGTATTCCAACTATAGGGTCTTTGATAAATTGGAATGTAATATTTACCACTGAACACATTTTCAATATTATATTCTTCCGGACTTAGAAAATCTGTCATTATCATAATCACCTCACTTTATAACAACTATTATATCACATTTTGATAATTTTTCAATATATTTTATAAAAATTAACAAAAAATTATAAAATAATTAAAGGCTTACGGAATAATCCATAAGCCTTTAATTATTTTATATCATAACTAAGGTTAAAACTAATTCTGTTGCAACAGATAGGTGAAATCTAAGTATATACTGTTCAAAATTGCACATTGCACATTGAACATTGCAAATTGCTAATTAACCTATGTCAACACCGAAATTAGCACAAAGAGCAGCAAGACCGCCCGAGAAGCCGCTTCCGATAGCGTTGAACTTCCACTCGCCGTTGTGTCTGTACAAATCGGCAACAACAACAGCAGTTTCAACGGAGAAGTCCTCGCCGAGGTCGTACTTGATAAGCTCAGTACCCGTAACACCGTCTATAACACGGATATAGGAGTTCTCAACCATACCGAAATTCTGTCTTCTTGCATCGGCTTGGTCGATTGTAACCGTGAAGCTGATTCTCTCGATATCAGCCGGAATAGCGTTGAGGTCAACGTTGATAACTTCGTCGTCGCCCTCGCCCTCACCTGTTCTGTTGTCGCCCATATGCTCAACACCGGGACCTTTTGTCTGATTGTAGAAAATGAAGTCTGCACTGGTTCTAACCTTGCCTGTGCCTGCAAGCAGGAAAGCCGCAGCGTCAAGGTCAAACTGAGCACCGCCGTCATAGCGGTTTACGTCCCAGCCAAGACCTACAGTAATTTTTGTCAAGCTGCTGATACCTGCGTCTGATGCTACCTTAGCAAGGCTAACCTTGCCACCCTTACTTAAACTAACCGGCATAATAAATTATCCTTTCTTGTTTCGCACGTGAATGAGGAGCGGACAACGTCCGCAGGAGATATGTGAAGATAGTTTCTCATATTCCTAATCCACGCACCCGACCGACAGTAAAAATTTAGTCGGGAATTTTTATATTGCTATATCATCATTTGTAATAATAATTTACAAATTACAAATCAATAAATATAAAATGTATCAACATTCTAATATTTAATTTTATATCTATTACGTTATATCGATTTCAGTAACAATTCTAACAAATTACCAACCAATTAACATAAGGTAATAAAAGTCGGACTGTACAAAATGTTGCACCTTCGACCCTTTCCGGTGGGCGTTGCCCACTTAGAACATATTGCCAAGACCGCCAAGTCCGCCTGCACCGCCGTTGCCGCCAAGTCCGCCGAGCATTCCGCCAAGCTGACCGAGTGTTCCCTGTACGCTCTGAGCTGCTCCGCCGAGCGTCTGGTTTTGCTGTCTTGATGCTCTCTGTCCCGATGAACCGCCGTCCATTCCGATATTAACACCCGACTGTCTTTCAAGCGGCTGAATAATAACCGTCGCAGGATTGTTTCCTGTCCACTCAAACATATATGATTCGCCCGAAGCCTGTCCGATAAGATTCTTCCACGAAAGATCCATTTTGAAGCCGGGGTCGCCGCCTATCCAGCATACTACCGCATCAGGGTCAACTTCAAGTGTCGAACCGTTTCTAACGTTGCTGAGTACTATCGGGTTGCCGTCTACAAGTACGGCTACCTGTGCATTAGGTCCGTTTCCTGTGAGAGTTGATGTTGCAAGACCTTTCTGCGAAATAACACCCTGTGCAAGGAAACGTACACTGTAACGGCAGCTTGATGTGAACGCAAGAATATTTTCAGACTCAACCGAGATTGTTTCACCCTGCTTGAGGTTATAAACTACTACATGCTGTGCCTCGTTGGCATAGTATGTAATGTTGTCGCCTCTGCTTGTAACTTTCATAAGCGGAAGATTCTCGCCTGTGAAACGTCTTGTAAGCTGACCCAGTGCCGCTTGAAGCGGATTTCCCTGAGGACCCAAAAGAACCTTTTCAAACTGATAATTCTTTGCTCCGTAACATTCACCGCAGATGAACGCACCTGCTTTTGTGTAAAGAATGTCGCCGCCGCCTTGGCTTGTAACCTTAAGCGTAAGCTCATTTACTGTTTCTAACTTAAGCATTAGTATTAACTCCTTTTTGTTTGTTTATACCTTCTTTATAATATAACAGGCATTCATAATATCGCCTATAGAGAATTAATCTGCAACATTAACTCCGTAAACTCCGCAAAGTCCTGCCAAGTCCTCCGCATATCCGTTGCCTACAGGGTTGAATCTCCACTGACCGCCCTTGCTGTAAACCTCGCCGACTACCATTGACGTAACCGTTGCAAAATAATCAGTGAGCATAAACTTAACAAGCTCCTTGCCTGTTGACTTATCCAACACACGAACATACGCATTTGCTACCATACTGAAATTAAGATGTCTTTCAAGAGCTTCGTTTATCGTAACGATAAATACAATTTTCTGAACACCGGGATTAAGTCTTGCAAGATTGACGTTGATAATTTCGTCATCGCCTGCACCTGCACCGTCCGTGCTGTCACCCATATGAGTTATACTTCCGTCGGGGCTTGTCGGTTGACCGTAGAATACAAACCAGTCATCGCCGATAACCTTGTCATTTGCACCCAACATAAACGCAGAAGCGTCAAGGTCGCAAGCCTGATTTAAAATATCCCAGCCAAGGCAGACCTGAATTTCCGAAAGATTCGGATTCATCTGAGAAAGTGAAGTCTTTTGACCTTTCTTCAAGCGAACGCCTGTACCCTGTGGACGCTGTTTGGGAGCGATAGGCTGACTGTTTACAGGCTGATTTTGTGTCGGCTGCTGATAATTATTTTGATAGCCTTGATTCTGAGCCGACTGCTGATAATTATTTTGATAGCCTTGATTTTGAGCCGACTGCTGATAGTTATTCTGATAGCCTTGGTTTTGAGCCGACTGCTGATAGTTATTCTGATAGCCTTGATTCTGAGCCGGCTGCTGATAGTTATTCTGATAGCCTTGATTCTGAGCCGGCTGTTGATAGTTATTCTGATAGCCTTGATTTTGAGCAGGCTGTTGATAGTTATTTTGAACAGGCTGACTGTTCTGAGCCTGACCGACATTATTAGCCGGCAAACCTGCCGCACCGGTCTGATTAAGTGATAATAAGTCGTCCGCACTTAATGCACCCGATGTTTTCATAGGTATATTGAACATTTTCATTTCCTCCCTTTCTGTAATGGTTGTAGCCAAACTATAGCTGTTTATATAATAGCACATTTTATTATGTTTGTCAAAAGATTTTTTATTAATTTTTGTAAATTTTTTGTAGCTGTACGGTTGACGAAGCTTGTTAAAGTTTGGTCAAGCTTTTCAAAGCTTGTGGGCGACGGAACACCCCAAGAAGTCAAGCCGTTAGGCGTAGACTGATTGGTAGGTGTTCCTATAGCAATCCAATAAAATAAACATACTATTGACAAGCAGAATAAAGAGTTCGTTAAATCCCTCCCAAAGTCGCCCCTTATAGGGGAGATGTCCGCAGGACAGAGGGGTTTTATCGATATAACCGTTTTAGTGTGTCTTGTTAATTTGTTGAATTGCTATAGTGGGCGAGTCCTTGTCGCTGACGAAACAAATTATTGTATAAAAAATAAGCTTCCCTCAGCGAAACTAAACAAACTATGCTTAGGCTCTATTAATAAATAACTTGAACATTGACACCTACCAACTCCCATAAAATCCGATATAGAATCCAAATCAGTGTTCAAGTTATATTACTGGACAGAGCCTTAGTTTTAGGTTATTCTGTAAATTTTAGGCTGTCAAAAGCTCACTGCAAAATTATACCGTAGGTTTGCCACCGAAATTATTCTTACTTCTTCATTAAAGAATACTTCAGCCGAGTTGCTTCTCCTCCTCTGATGTGACGCTGTGCCTTGTTGGTCTGCATAATCTTGTCAACCTCGTTGAAAAGCAGTCCGTCAATCTCTTTCAGCCGTGTTGTTATATCCTTATGTACAGTAGATTTTGAAATACCGAATTTCTTTGCGGCACTCCTTACCGTGCATTCCGTTTCTATTATATATCTTGCAATCTCGATTGCTCTTTGTTCCACTGTGTCATTCAATTTAATTCCTCCGAATTCAAAAAGATTTGTTAATCTATATGTTTTCAAATAAAATTTAATGACTTTTTTAATATGTGTAGACAGCTTATTCAGTACGGAAACACTCATACCCAAAACTTTTAGTCGGTTATATCAAAGTAAAACACGTGCTTTAAAAACAGTGATACTTATTCACTGTTTTAAATATATAAAATAATTGCCTTTGAAACTCCGATTATAAATATACAGCTGAAAAATAAATTAAAATTTCGACAACTTTTGCACCATGAAATTACAGTTTTGTCAAATTGCAATTTTAATTTTTCGCATAACTATAGAACTTTTACCTAAAGTTTTTTCTATGGTCGTCTTTTAAATTAATCATTTATGCCGTGATATTTGTAAAAATTGTGAGTTTTTTAATCAATTTAATTCTTTGAAAGAATTAAAAATGAATATCGTTTTGTATAAATATTTAATTGAAACAATTTTGAAATTTGGAAAATATAAATATTGCCGTGTGACTGCCGATTTCACAAATGTTTAAATATGCAAAAATTACGTATAAATATACATTTTCTTCAAGCCCGAAACTAAATATAACAGTTTGTAACCTATTAACTTTCTACATAATGCACAGTTAAAGGTCGAACATTAGGTCGAAAAAAACCGTTTTCAAAGCTCTATCTTTAAAAATCGACCGATTTTGTTGTGCATTTTAAACAAATAACAAGCCTGTCATTTATTTGACGTGACGAAAAGAAAGCGTTATAATACATCTTGTGGTGCGAAATTTTATGATGATGGTTGTCTTGTAACGCTTTGAACTGTATTGGGGTTATATGCAGTTTTATACAGAGAAATTTATTTTGGGTGTTTATCTTAATTATCGATTCTTTGAAAAAGTGTTTTTGCGGCGGACAAACTGCCATCTAAATATTATGACGTAAAAGGAGAAAATCAATGAATACTTCCCATAAGCACGGCAGAAATGCCGCAGGCAGAGAGAAAAGTTCAGGTCTATCCACATTTAAAAAATTCACCGTGGTTTCGGTTATCGGTTTGGCGGCGGCGGTTTCTATGATGTCGGCTGCCTCGGACAGCAGAGTTGCGTATATAACCGACGGCGGTGTTACCTACAGAGTGACAACAGTGGATACGGATACAAACGGTATCATTGAAGAAGCAGGAATTGAACTTGGCGATTATGACGAGGCTATCGTCACGGAGCAGTCGAGAGAACGAATCGATATAAATATTGTTCGTGCTTTCCCTGTAAAAATTTCCGTTGACGGCGGCACAAAAATGTTGGACGTTACAGGCGGTACTGTTGCGGAAGCTTTGAAGCTTGCCAAAGTAAAGACTTCCGCCAACGATTTCATCACTCCCGAACCCTCTTCAACGCTTACGGGCGACACGGAGATTAAGGTTCTCAGAGGTGTTAAAATCTATGTGACTTGCGACGGCGAAACACAGGCAATTTACGTTCCCGAAGGCAAAATCGGAGATGCACTTGAATATGTCGGCTATAAGCTTAAATCAGAGGATAGCCTGAGCGTTGACGAAAGTGTGTTCGTTAAAAAGGGTATGAGCGTAAACGTAGACAAAATTCTTACGAAAACTACTACAGAAACACAGACAATTGAGCCGCAGGTTATTGTTGAACCCGACAATACACTTACGCTCGGAGAGAAAAAGGTTAAGCAAGAGGGCAAAGAGGGTACAATTGAAATTACATATAAAGAGAAGTATGTAAACGGCATTCTTGTGGGTAAGGACGAGGTTTCAAAGAAGACAACAGTCAATGCGGTTGACAGAATAGTTCTCATCGGCACTAAGGAAGAGAAAACCGAATTGTCGGTTACAAAACTCAGCAACGACATTGAGAACGACTTTAAAAATGAGTTGGATTTTGAGAGTAAGAGTGAAGACGAAGAGTTTGAAGAAAATACCGAAGAGGAGAACGTTTCCGAAGAAGCAAGCGGCATTGACAGCGGACTTGGTTTCACGTACTCAGATGTGATTGTAGGCTCTTGCACAGCATACACAGAGCTTGACGGAATTACGGCTATCGGCACAGCTCCGAGAGTTGGTGTGGTTGCGGTTAATCCTAATATCATTCCTTACGGAACAAGACTTTACATTTGCTCCGAAGACGGCAGCTATGTTTACGGCTATGCGGTAGCCGAAGACACGGGTTCGGCGGCTATGGCAGGCGATATTATCGTTGACCTTTATATGGACACCGAAGAAGAATGCGTTGCATTTGGCAGACAGAATTTGTGCGTTTATATTTTAGATTAATATTAATATAATTTTAAAAGGGGTACAGGCTTTAATATAAGCTTGTACCTACCTTTTTTAATGCGTGATTATTTTGGTTTTTGGTGTAGGAAAGTAAGTTTGATTCAGCAAAGTTTTCTACCTGAGCGGTTAAGATTTAATTTATACTGTTTTATCAAAAATCCAAGTTGCCTAAGCACAATAAATTATTTTGGAATATTGGAGAAAACCCGCATAAAAACTAAGGTTTTACATAATTCCAAGCTTTGGAATATTGGTTTTTTATTTTGGAATTATGGATTTTTGGATTTTTGATTTATAGGGGTATTTTACCAATATTCCAAAATAAAAAAACTGCTTGGAATATTGAATTAACCCTCATTAAATCTATGTTTTTTCCAAGAATCCAAAATAAAATATTGTTCTATGGAACGTTGGATTATTGTTAATACAGTGAATTTTTTGATATATTAAGTCTGCAACCGTACAGGCAGAAAAGTTTTTTAAATTTGCGGTTTTCAAAACCGAAATTATATGGTATAATAAAATGAGCAGGAGAAAAAGTCTTAACGGATTATGTCCATTGTTTTATTATCATAAAGGTAATCTAAAATTACCGCACCAAATCAACTATTGGTCGGGTAATAAAAGTTGAGGATAAAACAAACTGTCTTCACGTGTTTCAAGCGGACGTTGTCCGCTTGGTCGGGTAATAAAAGTTAAGGATAAAACAAACTATCTACACGTGTTAAAAAATAGAAAGGATTGAGTAAAATGTCAGAAACAGAAAAAAAAGAAAAGTCACAGGCTGCACAGCTTAAGGAAAAACTTGCAGCTAAAAAGCCAAGCGGTGCTTTGGAACTTGATAAGGAAAAAATTGCCCTTGCAGACGAGTTCTGTGAGGGTTACAAGAAGTTCATCAATACAAGCAAGGTCGAGCGTGAGGCTGTTAAAACTACCGAGCAAATCGCACTTGACCACGGTTTCGAGAAGTTTGACATCAACAAGACTTATAAACCCGGTGACAAGATTTATGTCATTAACCGTGGTAAAAATATAGGTCTTGCCGTTATCGGAAAGAACGGCACAAAAAACGGTGTTCGCCTTGTAATTGCTCATATTGATTCCCCAAGACTTGACTTGAAGCCGAATCCGCTTTACGAATCGAACGACCTTGCACTCTTCAAAACCCATTACTACGGCGGTATCAAGAAGTATCAGTGGACTGCAATTCCGCTTGCTCTTCACGGCAGAATTGTCCGACTTGACGGTGAAAACATTGATGTTTCAATCGGCGAGAACGAGGACGAGCCTTGCTTCTGCGTTTCCGATTTGCTTCCGCATTTGTCAAGAGAACAGGCAGCAAAGCCTGTCGCAAAAGCATTTACGGGTGAGGATTTGAATGTTCTTATCGGCAGCCGTCCGTTTAATAATGATAAGGAATCCGAACAGGTTAAGCTTAATATTTTAAATATTCTTTTTGAGAAATACGGTGTTGTAGAGTCGGATTTCCTCTCCGCCGAGCTTGACCTTGTACCTGCGTTTAAGGCTAGAGATGTCGGCTTTGACAGAAGTCTTATCGGTGCTTACGGTCACGATGACAAAGTGTGTGCTTATCCGGGAGTTATGGCGGCTGTAACGGTTGAGAATCCCGAGAGTACATTTATTACATTCCTCTGCGATAAGGAGGAAATAGGTTCGGACGGCAACACAGGTATGCAGTCGGCTTTCCTGCGTGACTTTATTGCCGATTTGGCACAGGCTGACGGTGTGGAGTATCGTCATGTTATGGCGAAGTCAACTTGCCTTTCGGCGGACGTTAATGCTGCGTTCGACCCGAATTATCCGAGTGCTTTCGAGGGCAACAACGCAAGCTACTTAAACGGCGGTGTTATTATCACGAAGTATACGGGAAGCGGCGGAAAGTACGACACAAGCGACGCTTCGGCTGAGTTTATGGGTCAAGTTAGGAGAATGCTTCACAAGAATGATATCCTCTGGCAGACAGGCGAACTCGGTAAAGTTGATATGGGCGGCGGCGGAACTATCGCAAAGTACATCGCTAATCTGAATGTTGATGTAGTTGATTTGGGTGTGCCGGTGCTTTCAATGCATGCTCCGTTTGAAGTTGTTTCCAAGGTTGATGTTTATATGACATATCTTGCGTTTGCGGCATTTTTTCAAGAGTAATAATATATTTTGATGAACTCTCACTAATTATTTACATTGGAGTTTCTTTATTATGAAAAACACTTTATCCGAACTTGTTGATATATGCGAAGAAAGACTTACTGCCAATGATGAAGCGGCGAACAAAGGTAAATTGGATAATTGTTTTCATTGGAGCTTTTTTATGAAAAGCATTTACCCCTATGGTATTGGTAAAGATGAATTTGATTGGTGGTATGAAAATTACCTGAAAATCTACGGTGATTTTAAAGAAGCCGTAAAAAATTTAAATCATGATGAAGCGGTAAATGAAATCGTTGAATATTTTAACTCTAAATTATCTGAGAATGATTGTAATGATAAAGAATGTATTTGGATTTACAGTATACTTGAAATTCCCGACCCTGTGTTAGTTCCCTATTTGACAGATATTTTAAAGTTACAAAAAGAAAATGTTCCGTATTATTCGGTTATAGATGTATTAAGGTGGATTCCCAAGGAAGTGGGGGCAATTGCCGTTTCGGAATTTTGCGAAGCTATATCCGCAAATAATCCGTACTGGAATGACGATATATTTGGTGCTGCGTTTGAAGCCTTGTATTGGATAGGTGACGAAAAGGGGTATGAGTTCATTTATCGCTCATGTGATTCGGAGGTTAAATCTATTTCAAAATGGGCAAAGTATTATAGAGATAATTGGATTGAAGACCCTGATGATGATTAGTTGTAAACATTCTCAAAATAATACAAAGGAAGTGAAAATATTATGCTGACATTAGGCTGTCATTTGTCTGCGTCGAAAGGCTTTCTTCATATGGGCGAGGAAGCCGTTTCAATCGGTGCGAATACATTTCAGTTCTTTACACGCAATCCCCGTGGCTTTAAAGTAAAAGACCTTGATGTCAAAGACTGCGAAGCCTTTGTTGAGTACTGGAAAGAACATAACGGCGGTAAGATTATCGCCCACGCTCCCTATACCCTCAATGCCTGCTCGGCTGACGAGAGAACAAGAGAGCTTGCCCATATGATTATGTCGGACGACCTTGCAAGACTTGAACACGTGCCGGGAAATTACTACAACTTTCACCCGGGAAGTCACGTTAAACAGGGTGTCGAAGTCGGCATTGACTATATTGTAAAACTTCTTAACGAGATTATTACCCCCGAACAGAAAACTACAGTCCTGCTTGAAACTATGGCAGGCAAGGGCAGCGAGATAGGCAGAACCTTTGAAGAACTCAGAGCTATTATTGACAGGGTAGAGTGTAAGGAAAAAATAGGAGTATGCCTTGATACGTGCCATATATTTGACGGCGGTTATGATATTGTGAATAATCTTGACGGAGTTTTTGAAGAGTTCGATAATGTTATTGGGTTGGATAAGCTTTATGCTGTTCATCTCAACGACAGCAAGAACCCCCTCGGAAATCACAAGGACAGACACGAGCTTATCGGAAAGGGTAACATCGGCATTGACGCAATTGCCGCTTTTATAAATTATTCTGCGGTGAGAAATCTTCCGATAGTTCTCGAAACCCCGAATGATTTACCCGGCTACAAACAAGAAATAGCAATGCTGAGAACAATGCGTAATGCGTAATTATTGAGTTTTTGGTGGGCGGAAGTTGGTTTGCTGAATCTTACTGCTCTCTAGTATAGGAATGAGGAATATTATGAAAATTTACAATACATTAACAAGACAAAAAGAGGAGCTTATCCCGATTAAAGAGGGTGAGTTCAAAATTTACGCTTGCGGTCCGACTGTGTATAATTACATTCACATCGGAAATTCCCGTCCGATATGCGTGTTTGACGTCCTCAGACGTTACCTCGAATACAAGGGTCTGAAAGTAACCTATGTTCAAAACTTCACCGATATCGACGACAAGATAATTAACCGTGCAAACGAAGAGGGTACTGATTATCTCACAGTGTCGGAGAAGTACATCAAGGAGTACAAAACCGACGCAAAGGGTCTTAACGTCCGTGAAGCTACCGTTCACCCACGTGCAACGGAAAATATGGACGAGATTATAAACATTATTTCAACGCTTGTCGAAAAAGGATATGCTTACCGTGCGGAGAACGGCGATGTTTACTTCCGCACAAATAAGTTTGACGAGTACGGCAAGCTCAGTCATCAGCCGCTTGACGATTTGAAAGCCGGTGCGAGAATTTCGGTCGGCGAGATGAAAGAAGACCCTATGGATTTCGCTGTTTGGAAAGCCGCAAAGCCCGGCGAACCTTACTGGGAATCCCCGTGGAGCAACGGCAGACCCGGCTGGCATATTGAATGCTCGGCTATGGCAAGGCGTTATTTGGGCGAAACTATCGATATGCACTGCGGCGGTCAGGACTTGGTGTTCCCTCACCACGAGAACGAAATCGCACAAAGCGAATGCTGCAATGGTGTTCCGTTTGCTCATTACTGGGTACACAACGGTTATATTACTGTTGACAAGGAGAAGATGTCGAAGTCAAAGGGTAATTTCTTCACCACTCGTGATGTTGCCGCAAAGTACGGTTACGAGCCGATAAGATATCTTATGCTTTCGTCGCATTACAGAAGTCCGATTAACTACAGCATTGAAATTATAGAGCAGTGCAAGGCAGCTTTGGAAAGACTTTACAACTGCCGTGACAATATCCGTTTTATGCTGGACAAGGCTTCCGGAGAGCTTAAGGACGGCGAGAAAGACGTTATCGAGAAGTACAACGCTCACAGGGCAAGATTCATTGAAGTTATGGACGACGACCTCAACACAGCAGACGCTATTTCTGTGCTTTTCGAGCTTGTACGTGATATCAACACCGCACTTGCAAACGAGCCGTCGTTGGAGCTTGTTAAGAAGTCCGATGAGATTTTCAAGGAATTAACGGACGTTCTCGGTCTTGTATACGTTGAAGAGGATAAGTCCCTTGACGAAGAGGTTGAAAAGCTTATCGCAGAGAGAACTGAAGCAAGAAAGAATAAGGACTGGGCAACCGCCGACAGAATCCGTAACCAACTCAAAGCAATGAATATTGTTATCGAGGATACTCCGCAGGGCATTAAATGGCATTATGCTAATGCGTAATTCGGCGGACAACGTCCGCTTGAAACACGATATAAACCATACAAAACATCTTGGCATTTTATTGGACTGTTTTTGCAGATTATAAAACTTAAAAAATTCCCCCGACAATCATAAAACATTGTCGGGGGATTATTATTTAATTATAAATAACAAAAACTATAAATTAATCTGTAACGTTCGATTGAATTTTAACACACCCTAATATGGATAATATTTAGGGGTGTTATTTTTAAAACTTTTGGCTTTGTTATCGGAAGAATCAAGGATATACTCCCTAATTGGCGAACGTTACAGATTAATCAAAAACTCTTCTTAGAAAAACCAACTAACCACCACAACAATTATGCATTAATTTCACCGTAAACAGGCAAACTAAAGCGAATATAAACGACAATGCCAAAAACGCTCCCAAATGTGAATAATATCCTCCGAACAAGGAATCTTTCTCCGCAATACAGTAACGTGCAACGGAATGACATAAATAAACCGCCAAACTTAATTTCCCCAAAAAATAAACAAATTTGTTGTTCAGAAAATTCAGAGAAGTCTTTTTGTTGAAAGTCAGTGTTACTCCGATTATAAGAACCAACAAAACAGACGGTTCGAGAGTTCTGTCCAGTTCTTTGAAAGCGTATGTAAATGTTATAAGATAACATACGAACTCTGCAAACAAAAGAAGTTTCCTGTTAAATTTATCAAAAAGACCTTTTTCCGTCACCTCGTAAATAATACAGCCGAATGATATTTCCGCCAATGCTCGTGCATTCGCAAGCCATACAAGATTTCCTTCAAGTATGAATACATTGAATGTATTGCATTTCTTAAATATAACAGCTGTTAAAGCTATTGAGAGAACGGGAGCAATATAATATGTGTATATCTTTCTGTAACGTATAATTATGGGTGCAAGCACAAACATAATTATAAGCATTGAAGACAAATACCATTCTGCCATAAGCCACGAGGGAATTCTGAACCCAAACATTCTCAGCAGAAAAAAGCTCGGCAGAGATTCAAAAACCTTTAACAGCCATTCCTTAGCCGATAATTTGAAATACGGTATCCAGAATATAATTGTCAGAATATATGCGTAAACGTGATACGGAAATATTGACATATATTTTTTCTTGCTGAATTTTAACGATTCTTTCAGTACATCTATATCTTTGCGGTTTTCAAGCTTGCTCAGTGTTTTCGCCATAAAATATCCCGATACTAAAAAGAAGAATTCCACTGCAATATATGCACTGTTGAATATTTCGTTTTTATATTCGGTAGTACAGTTGAAATGATATATCGCAACAGTAACGGCGAACAGAAATTTAAGCAGGTCTATTTTTCCGTTGCGTGGAGATGATAATGTTTGTTTTTTCATATAGTTGACCTCAAATGTTTAACATATTTTTGTTGTTATATTTTATCATATTCGGTGTATTTTTGTCAATAATACAAATATAAGAAACTCCGCCTAACCTTGCGTTAAACGGAGTTCTTCTCTTAATTATAACTGAATGTTGAAAATCAATTCCCAAAATTACTCTTTCTCTGCAAGTATTTCTGCAATGAGTTCTCTTTCGTCCATATGATATTTAACACCCTTGATTTCCTGATAGTCCTCGTGACCCTTTCCGGCAAGTACGATAATGTCGCCGTCCTGTGCGTTCTGTATGCAGTATCGGATAGCGTCCTTTCTGTTCGGTACAACAACATACTTTCCGTCCGTCTTTGCAAGACCTACCTCGATATCGGCAATGATATCCATAACATCTTCAAATCTCGAATTGTCTTCCGTTACAACGGAAAGGTCGCTGTATTTGCCCGACATTTCACCCATTTCGTAGCGGCGGATTTTCGGTCGGTTGCCGCCTGCTCCGAACATCGTGATAAGTCTGTTCGGGTTGTACTTCCTTAAGGTTGTGAGAACATTTTCCATACTCAAAGCATTGTGAGCGTAATCAATCAGAAGAGTAAAATTGTCGCTTACGTGAACAGGCTCGACTCTGCCCTTGACCTTGACCGTTTCAAGACCTTTAACAATTGCTTCACGTCCCACACCGCAGTGACGGCACACAGAAATTGCAGCAAGTGCATTGTAAATGTTGAATTTGCCGGGTATTCCGACATTTACCTCGTAGCTGTCGTAACCGCCCAATTTGAAGCTTACACCGAGAAATCCCGGACGGCGGGTGAGTTCTCCGCCGTAAGCGTAAACGTCACAGCTTTCGTCAAAGCCGAAAGTTTCGATTTTGCATGACGCAGATTCGGCAACGCTGTCAAAAACCTTACTGTCACGGTTGATAAGTCCGAGCTTGCATTGTTTGAAAAGTAACTTCTTGCAGTCAAGGTATTCCTCAATTGTTGCGTGTTCGCTGTCGCCGATGTGGTCGTTTGAGAAGTTCGTGAAAACACCGTAATCAAAATCAATAGCGTCTGTTCTGTGCCACTTCAAACCCAAAGAGGACGCTTCGATTACAAAAGCCTTGCAGCCCTCGTCAACCATTTTGCGAAGTGCCTGCTGAATTTCAAATGATTCGGGAGTAGTGTTATTCGTCTTGTAAATCGTATCGCCGATAACAATACCGAGCGTACCGATTGTTCCTGTTTTTAAACCGCCTGCCTGTAGAATGGACTGAACCATACATGCAGTGGTGGTCTTTCCCTTTGTGCCGGTCAGGGCAATTGAGATAAGCTCCTTTGCAGGGTGACCGAAAAAGTTGGCGGAAAGATAGGCAAGTGCCTTTCTGGTGTCGTCAACCTTGATGACGGTTACTCCCTTTAAGTCGAGTTCGTCACTGAGAACAACGGCTGCCGCACCGCTGTCAACTGCCGACTGTGCGAATTTGTGTGCGTCAACGTTGTAGCCTTTCAGACAAACAAAGACATCGCCCGATTCAACTTTTCTTGAATCGTAGACAAGATTTCCGATTTCAATGTCGGTGTTTCCCGAAAGGACTGTGTACTCGATACCGTTTAACAAATTGTATAGTTTCATATTAGTATGCTCCTTTTTTATATGCGTAATTATTTGGTTTTTGATAATTCAAAGTTGGTTTTTCTTTTAGTAGGAAACTCAGAGATTAATATATATGAATAAACTATAAAATATATATTAATTTTAAAAATTCCTTATTCGGATAAATAGTTTTTTGAGAGAATTATACAAGATAAAATAAACTATAATATAGTAATTATAAATGAGCAAAAGTTCATTTTATGAAATCTCTTCGTTAGGACAGAGGGGTTAAAATAAAAATGTCTTGTTAATGAAGTATTTGAAATTTGCTCAATTAATATTAATCTAAAAATCCCCAATTAAACCAACTATCGGTCGGGCAGGTGAATTTATACATAAGATGACTATAAAAAAACGTATTAAAAACAAAAAATTTTGAAAAGGTCTTGAAAAAATTTGTGTAATGTTATACAATAATAGTGGAAGATAGTATGAAGTGGTGTTGTCACTTCTTGATTTAATTAGGTAAAGCTTTAAAAATTTTTCGGGTTACTCAGCCGAATGCCGCTTGAATGACCGTTGCTTTACCTGAACGATAGTATAATACGAAATTATTGCAGATGTAAAACGGATACCGGTCAGCGTGTTTGTATTGTTATAAAAATAATATGCAAATGCGAATCCGTTTTTTCATAAACAATATTGCGTGGCAATACTGTCTAAATAACATTGCAGTGAAAATTTCAGCCGCAGAAAACTGCCGTGATTACACATCTCTATAATAAAAATACTACAATATTTCCAAGTTGTCAATCAATAAAAACAAGTCCGTGAAAAGGTTACAAATATTTGGTAATATTAACAAAAGTATTGGAAAAATAATAAAATTTATAAAAATTTAGGATTTGTGTGGTCTTGAAAAGGTGTAAATGTAAGTAAATCGGATATTAAATTCGGCAAATTGCACAAACGGTTTTTGTGATATATGTCAAATTTTGATATGCTTTTTTGTGCGAATTGCTATTTTTACAGATTTTACTATACAGATTGCACAAACTTTTGAGTATAATATATTTAGAGCAATAAAAATGTATAAAGATATTGAAAAAAAGTTGTGTATATGTTATTATTTAAGTAGTGGCATTGTTGCTTTTTATACTGTTTACCATAAAAGAAATCGTCTTGTTTCTTTATATTGGTTGTTAGTATTGCAGATGTATTTTTGGTTTTGCGTGATTCCTTTATTTTGAAAATACATTTGAAACGGCGACAGCTCCGGATATTAAATCCGGGATTCATAATAATTAATTTTTTATTTCTAAGAAAGAAGGAAAAAGTCAATGAACAAGACAAAAAGATTTTGTGCTATTGCACTCGCAGCTATGATGGCTGTTACAGCATTCGCAGGATGCGGCTCGGACGGCGGCTCTTCTACAGCTTCAAACGGCGGCGGTTCAAACGGCGGCAGCGGTGACTCAGCTGCTACACCTACTGCTCCTGTCGGCGATACTGTTGCAGATCCTCTTTACGGCGAGGGCGAAAACGGCACAATCAAACTTAAAGTTTGGGGACCCCCCGAAGCTCAGGATATTCTCAAAAAGCAGTGTGTTGCTTTCTCCGAGAAGATGAAGGATTACGGCGACGTTCAGATTGAGGTTGTTCCGCAGGGTGAAGCAGATTCCGCTACTCAGGTTCTTACAGATGCTGAAACAGCTGCCGATGTATTCGGTTTCGCTTGCAATAATATCAACAAGCTCGTAAAAGCAGGTGCTCTTCTTGAGGTTACAGGTGCAGAGAAAGACCTCGTAGAGTCTTCAAACAGTGCAGAGTCCGTTGCAGCCGCTACAGTTGACGGCAAGATTTATGCTTATCCCGAAACAGGCGACAACAGCTACATTCTCGTATACGATAAGAGTGTTGTAAGCGATGAGCAGGCTAAGACTCTTGAGGGTACGCTCGAAGCTTGTAAGGCTGCAAACAAGAAGTTCGCTATGGACGCAGGCAACGGTTATTATTCCTGTATGTTTATGTTCACGGGCGGATTGAAGATTGACGGCTATGATGACGACGGCGAAACTCAGAAGTTCACGGATTATGATGAGGCAACTCTCGTTAATACTATGATGGCTTTCAGTAAGCTTTTGGCAGTAGATTACAAGGATACACTCCTCAACGGCGAAACAACTAAGGTTGTTGACGGCTTTAAGTCGGGCACAGTCGGTGCAGGTATCGACGGTTCTTGGAACTTTGCTTCCGCTAAAGAAGCTCTCGGCGATAACGCAGGCTTTGCTATTCTCCCGACAATCGACGTAAACGGCACGGCTACTCCTATTGTTAATATGTTCGGTTACAAGCTTATCGGTGTTAATTCACAGACAGCTTATCCGAATACTTCAATCGAGCTTGCTAAGTACCTTGCAGGTGAAGAGTGCCAGCAGGAAAGAGCTGAGAAGCTCAACTGGGGTCCGTCCAACACAACAGTTGCAGAGAGCGATATTGTAAAGAACGACCAGGCTCTTACTGCTATTCTTGAGCAGTCAAAGAACTCCGTACTTCAGGTTTCCGTTGCAGATACATTCTGGACACCGGTAGGAACATTCGGCAATATGATTGTTGATGCTGACAAACCGCTCACAGAGGATGCAGCTAAGGACCTCATTAAATCTACTATCTCCAACGTAAGAGATGAGTAATTCCTTGCTTTTTAAACAGAAAAGTTAATATTTAACTACAGCGAGGTTCGGGCAGTTTGGCATATGCCCCGGCTGCCCGAATTTTCGCTACAAATTTTTTAGGGGAGTGAGCTAATGACATTTATTGAATATCAGGCACTTACACCTTCGCAAAAGGCAAGCTACAAGATTAAAGAGTTTTTTTCACTTCTTCCGGGCAGATTTAAAAGCTTCTTTGCTGCTATCGGTAAATTCTTTAAAAACTTGGGACTTAAATTTGTTGGGGGCTGTAAGGGTTACGGTTCGAGATTCACTAAAGGTGATTTCGCTACGAAGCTTTCTTACATTGTAATGGGCTTCGGTAATTTTACAAGAGGTCAGGTCGGCAAGGGTCTTGCATTCCTCGCTGCCGAAATTTTGTACATATCTTATCTTGCAGGATTCGGCTTGAAGTGGTTTAATAAGTTCGACACTTTGGGTACTGAATTGACACATCAGGTTATCGATGAGGTTACGGGTCGTCCCAAATCCGTAATGGGTGATAACTCAATGCTTATCCTGCTTTACGGCACATTGACTATTTTGCTTACGCTTGTTTTCATTGCCGTATATATTGCAAACACAAAGGCTGCTTACGAGGCAGAGCAGTCGGTTAAAGCAGGTAAGAAAAACCTAACACTCAAGGAAGAGCTTCAGGAATTCCTTGACGGCAAATATCATGTTACAATGCTTTCTTTGCCTGTTCTTCTTATCTCCGTGTTCACAATTCTTCCGCTTGTGTTCATGATTTTGATAGCATTTACAAACTACGATAAACAGCATACCCCTCCGGGACAGCTCTTCACATGGGTTGGTCTTGATACATTCAGAGATGTATTTAAGGTAACAGAGGGTGCAAGTAAGGGCTACACTTTCTGGGAACTCACAAAGTGGACAGTAGTATGGGCTATCTTCGCTACGTTCTCCAACTACATTATCGGTATGATTATCGCTCTTATGATTAACAAGAAGAGCATTAAGTTCAAATCACTTTGGAGAACACTTTTCGTTATCACAATCGCTGTTCCTCAGTTCGTATCACTTCTCCTTATGAACCAGATTCTTCAGGACGACGGTGTTGTAAACGTAATCAGAGGATATATGGGTCTTGCACCTATTTCGTTCTTTAACAGTACTGCACTTGTTGCACGTGTTACTGTTATCATTATTAATATGTGGGTTGGTGTACCTTACACAATCCTTCAGACAACAGGTATTCTTATGAATATCCCCGAAGACCTTTACGAGTCCGCAAGAATTGACGGTGCTACACCGGTTGTTCAGTTCTTCCAGATTACACTTCCGTATATGATTTTCGTAACAACTCCGTACTTGATTCAGAGTTTCGTAGGAAATATCAATAACTTTAACGTTATCTACCTCCTTACGGGCGGCGGTCCCAGCAAGAACCCCAACCTCTATCAGGCAGGTGAAACAGACTTGCTCGTTACATGGCTCTTTAAGCTTACCATGAACAGTAACGACTATAATACAGCCGCAGCCGTTGGTATTCTTGTATTTATTGTTTGTGCTACATTGTCGCTTATTACATTTAATATGTCCAAGTCTTCAAGAAATGAGGAGGAATTCTCATGATAAAAAGTTACAGATTAAGCCGAATGATTTCGGATATTGTTATTTACGTAATACTTGGCGGTCTTGGTCTTATTTGGGTAAGCCCGCTTGTATGGCTCGTATTCCACTCTTTCAGAAAAGAGGGCGGTGTATCCGTTCCTTACGTATTCCCGAAAGAGTATACTCTTGACAACTACAAGGCACTCTTTACAAAAACCGATGTATTTGATTACCCGAGATGGTTCTTGAATACATTCGTTGTTGCAGTTTTCGCTTGCATTATTTCCACACTTTCCGTATTGATGGTATCATACGCTTTCTCACGTCTTAGATTTAAGTCCCGTAAAATGTTCATCAATATCGGTATGGTACTCGGAATGTTCCCGGGATTTATGACCATGATTGCTCTTTACTATTTGTTAAAGGCTATGAACCTTACACAGACTCTCCCTGCTCTTGTAATTTGCTACAGTGCCGGTGCAGGTCTTGGATTTGCTATTTCAAAGGGCTTCTTCGATACGATTCCGAGAGCTCTTGACGAAGCGGCTACAATCGACGGTGCTACAAGAAATCAGATTTTCTGGAAGATTATTCTCCCGATTTCAAAGCCGATTCTTGTTTATACAGTTCTTACATCGTTTATCGGTCCGTGGTGTGACTTTATCCTTGTAAAGATTATCATGGGTGATAACCGTGATAACTACACTGTTGCACTTGGTCTTCAGAGAATGACTGATAAGGAATACAAGCAGACATACTTCAAACAGTTCCTTGCAGGTTCTGTACTTGTTGCTATTCCGATTACAATTCTCTTCCTTAAGATGCAGAACTACTATGTTGAGGGCGTTACTGCCGGCGGTGTTAAGGGTTAATATTTTATAGTTGATTTTATGGGTATCTGTCGATTAATTCGGCAGATACTTTTTTAACACGTGAAGATAGTCCTTAAAAAAATGACTTTACGAACCCGACCGAAAATGACTTTAAAAATAAAGTATTGGTCGGGTTCGTGAAGCTGAAAATAAAAAAAAGCTGCTTCACGTGTTTCCTGCCGGCATTGCCGGCATAATCTTATACAAAAATTCTAATGAAATCATTAGATTAATCTATAACCCAAAATAACAAAAATTCTTGAAACTTATCGTTAATTTGTGTTATCATATAGTATATGGGTTTTATAATGAATAAGTATATGAATTTTTAATTGAAAGAGGGAAAGTGAAAAAATGTTCGGTAAAGCAAAAAAAATTTGTGCCGTATTACTTTCTGTGGCGGTACTTGTAACGGCTTTTGCCGCCTGCGGTGAAAGCTCAAACAGTACAAGCAGTGCCAACACGGGCGAGGTCGGAAATTACGGCAATTACAGTCCGCTTGGCAGAGAAGCGGAAAACGGTACTATAAAGCTTAAGGTTTGGGGCCCCGATGCGGCTCAGGAAAGCTTAAGAGAGCAATGTGAAGAATTTTGTAAGATTATGAGTGCTTATGCCACAATTAAAATTGATGTTGTTCCTCAAGGCGAGGAAGACCCGGCTTCTCAGCTCCTTACCGACCCCACTGTCGGTGCGGACGTTTTCGGATTTGCCTGCGACAGCATTGACAAGCTTGTGAATGCCGGCGCTCTTCTGGAGGTTACAGGTGCGGATAAGGATTATGTGGTTCAAAATAATGTTGAGGGTTCTGTGCTTGCGGCTACAGTTAATGACAAAGTTTATGCCTACCCCGAAACAGGCGATAACAGCTACTGCCTTGTTTATGATAAATCCGTTGTAAGCGAAGACCAAGCAAAGACATTGGAGGGCGTTCTTGAAGCGTGCAAGGCTCAGAACAAGAAATTCGTTATGGAAGCAAACAACGGCTACTATGCTTGTATGTTCCTCTTCACAGGCGGAGTTACCATTGACGGCTATGAAGACGACGGCGAAACTCAGAAATTTTCCGCTTATAATATGGACACAGCTACAAGTACGATTATGGCTTTCCGTGAGCTTTTCAGCAAGTATAAGGATATCTTTGTAAACGGTGAAGTTACTAAGGTTGTTGACGGCTTTAAATCGGGTACTGTGGGTGCAGGAATTGACGGTTCGTGGAACTTTTCTTACGCTAAAGAAGCATTGGGTACTAACGCAGGCTTTGCAGTATTGCCAACAATAAATGTTAATGGAACTCCCACACAGATTATAAATATGTTTGGATACAAGCTGATTGGTGTAAACTCCAGCAGTAAATATCCGAATACATCTATCGAATTGGCAAAATTCCTCACAAACGAAGATTGTCAGAAAGACAGAGCCGTTGACCTTAACTGGGGTCCTTCAAACAAGGCGGTTGCGGAGAGTACGCTTATAAAGAGTGATGCCGGACTTTCTTCAATTCTCGAACAGTCTAAAAATTCAGTGCCGCAGGTTGCGGTTTCTGATAAATTCTGGCAGCCTGTTGCCACGTTTGGTAATATTGTGGTAGACTTTAATGAAGAATTTACCGATAAGGATTGTCAGGAGCTTATAAAGAAGACTATTGCAAATGTTCGTGAATAATAAAAATGATTATTCAGACAGGTATGCGGACGGATATTCCGGCTTTTTATTAATCAACGTCCACAACTTAAGCATTTTTTGAGTACAGCGAAATATTGCAAACCCCTGATGTAATGAGATAAAACGCATTCGATGAATTTCTGATATTTCCTTAAGTTGTGGATAGTGTTTTATTAATATAAATATTTTCCAATTTTGTAAAATTATTATGTGAGGATAATATTCTTTAAAAGAAATTAGAACTGCATAATTCCCTAATATTTGCAAACAATATTTATACTATATCCGGTAAAAAATATATTTTCTCAAATGAAGTATATTTTTGTGTTTATGGATACAAGTATTTAAAGTTTGAAATAAAAGGGAGAATATAGATATGAAAGCCACAGGAATTGTCAGAAGAATTGACGACTTGGGCAGAGTTGTCATTCCGAAGGAAATTCGCCGTACCTTGCGTATCCGTGAGGGCGACCCGCTTGAAATTTATACGGACAGCAACGGCGAAGTTATTTTTAAAAAATATTCACCAGTGGGGGAACTCAGTACCTTTGCCGCACAGTATGCTGAGGTGTTAAGCCGTGTGAGCAATCTTCCCACACTTATTTCCGACCGTGACCATATAGTTGCGGCGGCAGGTGTGCCGAAACGTGAATATCTTGAAAGAAGAATTACTGCTGTTATCGAGGACTTAATGGAAACACGAAGAAGCTTTATGGCACATAAAGACGAGGTGGGAGAGATTCAGCCCGTTGAGGGTCTTGACCGTGCCGCAAATATTATTTATCCGATTATTGCATCGGGAGATGTGACGGGGTCGGTGATTATGCTTGTCGGTGAAAAGAGAGTACCTCCGACGGAGGTTGAAGTCAAGCTTGCACAGACAGCGGCGGCTTTTTTGGGTAAACAAATGGAAGAATAATATTGCTGCTGTACGGTTGCGAAGCTTTGAAAAGTTTGGTCAAGCTTTTCAAAGCTTGCGGGCGACGGAACACCCCAAGAAGCCGAGCCGTAGGTGACAGCTGATTGGGAGGTGTTCCTAGTGGTCTTGTACCATGCAGGGGCAGAGCCCCTCTCGCTGACTAAACCAACTTGCAAAGAAAAGCAAACTACCCTCAGCGAAATGAGATGAACTATCAAAAACAATCCAAAAAACAAAAACAGGCAACAGCGTAGCGAATTTCCGGTCTAAGAAAGAAAAGTGCTAAATCTTACTTCTTGCGAGTATAACCTACGATTTGATTTCAACCGTACAGGCAGATAATATTTTATAAAAAGCAATGCAGCCGTGGAGGATATCCACGGTTTTTGCTGTATTTTTTTCTTTAAAGTCTGCCCTTAGAAATACACTTGAATTTCTAAGAGTTATGTGATATAATCACATTGTAACAAAAATCCGGAAAGGGTCTGAATGTATGAAAAAATTTCTTGCCGCAGTTTTGACTGCAATGCTTGCTTTGAGTATGACAGCTTGCGGTTCGGAGGAAGAGGAAACTTCAAGCGACTATACTCCTCCGTCAAATATTACAATATACGTGGAGTCGGGAGATACTGCCGTTCCCGTTGACGTTGATGTGTCAAATATGACTAATCCGTTTGCATATATCACTATGATTATCGATTTGCCAAAGGGTTTTGTTGCCGACCAACAGACCGCTATGGACGCAGGGGCTGTTATCGCTTATAAGGGCAGTGCGAAAACAAGTTCCGAATGCTATACCTTTGCAAACACAGGTTCAATCGGTGATATAAACGAAATTACCGAGGAAGAAATGACAGCCAATTATCTTAGTCAATTTGAGGGATTCACCGAGTTTTCCAATTTTTCAAAGACTAAGTGCGACGGCTTTGATGCACTTGATATCGGTTTTGAACGCAAAATCCAAAAGGCAACGGTATATCAACGACAGTACTTTATCTTTACGGATAGCGATACTTATGTGATAAGCTATACCACGGAAGAGAAGAAGACTATTGCTGATTATGAGAAGTCGCTGACTACTATTATTGTAAAATAATTCTACCTGTACGGTTGCGAAGCTTTTTAAAGCTTGCGGGCGACGGAACACCCCAAGAAGCCGAGCCGTAGGCGACAGCTGATTGGAGGGTGTTCCTAGTGGTCTTGCACCAGCAAGG
>CADCHW010000024.1:4313-21098 GCA_902801245.1 uncultured Ruminococcus sp. | reverse complement strand
TAAACTATCCTCAGCGAAACTAAAAGAACTTTTCAAAGAAAAAAATAAAAGCCTACATCGAAATAATATCTTTCTGTGAAAATTAAAATAGGCAACAGCTTAGCGAATTGCCGGTCGAAGAAAGATATTTGACGATTTTAAATTCAACCGTACAGCTATAAATAATTTCTGAAAACACAAACTCCCGATATATTATATATCGGGAGCTTTTTAAATTCAAACCGTTATTCTGAAATTATTCGCCGTCAAGCCTTTTATTAAGCGGTAAAAGCAATTCGTCAATGCTTTCGGCAATCAAGGCGGCGGCTTCTGTTCTTGTGATGTAGTCCTTGCCGTGGGTGGGGTCGTTCAGAATGTCGTTTATTTTTTCGTCAAGCTTTTCAAACAAAGAGGGAATACGTTCCCCTGTTGGGTTACGTTCGTCAATTGAATGAAGAAACTCCACCGCAGCTTTCGGACTGTGCCAAATCTCACCGTTTTCACCGATTGCCTTAATCTGAATATACGCAATTCCGGCAGCGAAAATATGGTTTGCTTCAACATTCCATATGACGGTATTATCCTCGGCTTTGTCGAGAAGTATAGAATTTATACTGCCGTCTGAGAATGCTATGTAGAGTATATACTCCGAAGCGGTAATGCTGTCATCGATTTCAAATGTAAGAGTATTAACGGAGTTGTCACCGTAGTGACCGATAACCCTATCCGAAATCGGAATGTTAAGATTGTTTCTGTCAACATAAATCATATAAAAAAACCTCCTTCATAATACCCCCCAAACGGTCAAAAAATTGCATACAACTATGCAACTTTTTTGAAAAAATTACGAATTCTTTAAAACACTTTCAATAACCTCTCCGAGCATTTCACCCGAATAAACCGCTTCATCAAGAGTGTTTGCATCAGTGCCTATTTCAATCAGCAGCGACCCCGGGGCAAGGTTCATATTGTACATAAAGTTACCGAAATAAAGCGGTCTTGTCATTCCCGGAAACTTCGTTTCGGCGGTGCTTTGCAGCTTAACGGCAAGGCTCATATTTTCCTCCCAGTCGGGGAAATCATAATAACCGTAATTGTCATTGCCGCACATTATCATTATCTGTGCTGCTTTCTTATTGTTGTATACAAAGGTAGGCTTGATTTTTTCGCCCTCTTCCGTTGTTATGCTGTCACGGTGAATATCAAGAACAATTTTTATAGACGGATATTTGTTCATATAATATATTATTGAATTAGCACTGTTGTCGTATGCTCCCAAATATTGCGGTTCATCGTGGTGTTCCGTGCAATGTATGGTTGAAATACCCGACTGCTCTAATTTTTTCGTTATGGCTTCTCCCACACGAACAACATTATAGTTATCGTCTGTGTCACGGGGATAGAAGCTTTCATAGTAATATCCAAGGTCTTCTGTCATATACGATTCCGTTGCGTGAGTATGTACAATAAGTACTTGCGGTTCGGAAGTATCTTCGTATTTAAACGGTAAATCGGCATGAAGATAACTGCCTAAATCAATAGATAAGTCAGTGGCATTCTTGACAAAAAAATTCTCGTAGCTCATATTCGATTCCCTGTATAAGCTTTCGGTTACAAGGAAAGTTTGTTCGGTTTCGTCAATTGCAGTATCGGTTGTATCAACTTTGTGATTTTTTTCGGCGAAATCTGTGTCGCTGTTTTTGACTGCTTTTGATGAACTTGAATCCTGCTTGGTCTTTTCCTTTGCTTTATCATTTATGTCAGTGTCGGATTTTGTATCGGTCGAGTTGGGCATAGAAAGCCCTGCGGCGAGTACCTGAACACCCTGCAAGCGGAATACGGAATCTATCTCGTCGAGAATGCAGAATGCTCCGAATACAGACATAATGCTTGCAACCGAAATGACTGTAGCCTTGCAGATTTTTTCACTTACCTTCAATGACAACACTCCTTTGTTTTTAATATAGTAAATTGCGTTCCGTTATAATATGTATGCCGAAAATCATTTAAAAATTCATATTTCATAAAAAATTAACAAAATAGGTTTTGCTAATTTGTGCGATATTATGGGTGTTATTTTTTGCAGTTTTGTTGTATAATTTTGATATAGTGTTTCTTAAGATGGGTGTAATTCTTTGTTGTTTTAGTAGAAGTATGCTCTGTAACAAAAATAAATACAAAAAGGAGGATTAATATGATTTGCAAACATTGTAATCAAGATAACGAACCGGGGAGTAGATTTTGTGCGTCGTGCGGTCAGCCGCTTGATGTTCCCGAGGAGGTAAATCAGACAGGAGAAAATTCTTTCAATCAACCGCCTGTTCAGCCGCCAAGTTCGCCGTCAAATCAAACTTCGGGTCAGCTCGAAAAACCGCTTACCATAGCTATGTTTGCGTGTATAGTACCGTATGCGGTAAAGCTGTTAATTACAATTCCGGCTGTTTTAAGAAGTTTTGGCGCTCTTTTTAACAGGGGATTAATAACAGGATTAATTTCGTTTGTCATTTGTTTTCTGACACTTTTTTCATGTTTACTTATGGGCGGAGTGCTGTTTTTATCGGCGAAGTCCTCGGAAAAAAGTAAATCGCATTTAATGCTTTGGGGAGTTTCGCTGGCAGCTGTTTTGAGAGTGGCAATATGTATTATACAGCTTATATTGTACGCTCTGTCGGGTATAGGAGATTCATATAACAGAGAATGGGTTGAATTCTCACCGAAATCAATAATATTTACAATTATCTTTGCGGTATTATCAATTGTTGTTGCTTACGGCTTGTTTGTGATTGCAAGAAATAATCCGTTCAGTTTTAACTTCTCAAAGGATATGGTTGAGGAGAACTTAAAAAATTCGATTGATTTCTATAAAAATGAGGTTTCAAACCTTACAAACAAGGAGAGTAAAAACGCTCAGGTTGGTAATGTTCCGAATGCTCAGAACGTAAATGCACCAAAGCTTTTGAAAACAAACAGAAGCTTGATTGCATATATTTTTTTGTCGGCTATTACGTGCGGTATTTACGGGTTACTTTTCTTTGATGAACTGTCGAGAGCCGCAAATACAATATGCGAGGGTGACGGCGAACATACTCCCGGTTTGCTGAAATATATTCTCTTTACTCTGCTTACCTGCGGAATATACACCTTTGTTTGGGATTATAAATTGGGCAACAGATTGGCAGCCAATGCCCCGAGATATAATCAGCATATCAGCGAAACAGGTTCAACAATTCTGATGTGGAGAATTTTCGGCGTTTTACTTTGCGGAATAGGTGTTTTTGTTGCTTTCCATATTGAGCTTAAAAATCTTAATATGCTTTCAAATGAGTATAATAAAAATGCAATGATGGAGTTTTCCTTGAATAATGCAAAACCTCATTAAAAGAATAAATAAATCGGATTTCAAATTATTCTTGTTTATTGACGTGTTTTATCTGATTATGCAATTGGCAGGAATTACATGTCCGATTTTGTTTATTACAGGGATTTCCTGTGCAGGCTGCGGAATGACGAGAGCATGGCTTTCCTTTTTTAAAGGTGATTTTTTGGCAGCGTTTCATTATCACCCTTTGTTCTGGTTGGTAATACCAACATTTTTCGTATGGGTATATAAGAATAAGATAAACAAAACAATCTACCGTTTAATTATGAATAATTTTATATTATTGTTTCTGGGAGTTTATATATATCGTCTGTTGTTAGGGCATAATGATATAGTTGTTTTCAGACCTCGGGAGGGATTTGTTTATCGGATAATACTATTTATATATCAATTGATTTTCTGATATGAAAATATAAACTACAAAAAGACATCGTTTCAATTTCAAAGAAATATGAAGCGATGTCTTTTTTGCACAGATACTTAAAACACGTTATTTGTCACATAAACAATTATTATTACACAAATTTTTTATAAAAAACACTTGAAATTTTTGGAGAAAAGTATATAATATATTATATAAGTGTTTATAAAATTTCTAACGAAATTTAACGCCCACCTACTCGGCAGCGATATTTTAAAGAAAGGAGAGTTGTTGTTTATGTATGATTATAACAGATTGAAAAATCATATTAACGGAGTTGAATCCTGCTCGTACGATTTGTTCGGGGCTCACTTGCAGGACGGCGGTGTATATTTTTCCGTGTATGCTCCGAATGCAGGCGATGTAAAGCTTAGTTCCTCCCATAACAATTGGCAGGACGTGCAGATGAACCGTGATAACTTTGGCGTATGGAGTGTGTTTATCGAAAATATAGGCGAGGGTACTCGTTACAAATATAAGATATTTTCGCCCGACGGTCAATGTACAGAAAAAACAGACCCGTTTGCTTTTTATAATGAAGTTCGTCCGGATTGGACTTCTATAGTATATGATATTAACAATTATTTTTGGAGAGATGAAGAGTGGATTAAGAAAAGAAATAAGAATTTTAACAATCCGCTTAACATTTATGAGGTGCATCTGGGAACTTGGAAGATTAAGGACGACAAGACAGGTGACGAAAAGTTTTATAAATATCAAGAACTCATAGATGAGCTTATTCCTTATGTTAAAGATATGGGTTACACTCACATTGAATTTCTGCCGCTTACAGAGTATCCGTTTGACGGCTCATGGGGCTATCAGGTTACGGGATACTATGCTCCGACAAGCCGTTACGGTGAACCGAGATATCTTATGGACTTGATTGATAACTGTCATCTTAACGGCATTGGTGCGATTTTGGACTTTGTGCCTGTGCATTATGCAAGAGATGAACATGGATTGGCATACTTTGACGGCACTTGTCTTTATGAAAGTGAAGACCCTCAGCTTCGTGAATCTGCATGGGGTTCGGTGAGATTTGACTATGCAAAAAATCACGTTCACAGCTTTGTTCGTTCGGCTATAAATTTCTGGATAAACAAGTATCATTTTGACGGAATTCGTCTTGATGCAATTGCATACCTAGTTTTCCCAAACGGAAACCCGAACACTCCCGAATACGAATGCGGTGTGTGGTTTCTTAAAAATTCTCTCTTTACTTTGAACGCTTACCACCCCGATGTAATGTTCATTTCGGAAGATGCGAACTGTAATATGAAAAATACATTCCCTGCTGTGTACGGCGGTTTCGGCTTTGACTATATGTGGAATTTCGGCTGGTCGGCGGAAACTCTCCGATATCTTTCAACTCCGTTTGGTATGAGAGCACAGAACCACAATATGATGACTTATCCTATGTATTATTTTAATCAGGGAGTATTTATACTTACAATATCTCATGATGATGTTTCAAACGGAAAGTCGTCCGTTATGTCGAAATCATACGGAAGAACTCAGGAGGAAAAATTTGCCAATCTTCGTACATATTTCCTCTATCAGATGACACACCCCGGCAAAAAGATGAACTTTATGGGCAATGAGCTTGCGGAGTATATGGAGTGGAAAGACGAGCAGCCGCTTGGCTGGAACTTGCTCAGTTATCCGAATCACGACAGTTTTCACGAGTTTATCAAGAAGCTCAATCAAATTTACAAGGACGAACCTGCACTTTATGTACAGGACTATAATATATCTTCGTTTGCGTGGCTTGATTTGCAGAACGCAGGAAACAATATTTTAGCTTACAGACGTGATGACTTTAACGGGAATCCGTTGTATGTTGTTCTGAACTTTTCGCCGTTTGAGAAAGATTATTGGCTGGGTGTCGGTTACAACGGATTTTTCAGAGAGCTTGTCAATTCGGATTACGATATTTACGGCGGCAGCAACAAGAGAAATTACAATCTCAAATCGAATGAGGGTTATCTTAACATAAAGCTTGCACCTTTGAGCGGAGTTATTTTGAAGCCGTGCGGCGAGGACGAAACGGATAAACCGCCGGAGGAGAGAAAGGAAGAAGAGCCTGAAGATAATGCGTAATTATATTTGAAAGCTAAAAGATTTAGCATTTTAAAGTTTGGTCAAGCTTTTCAAAGCTTGCGGGCGACGGAACACCCCAAGAAGCCGAGCCGTAGGCGACAGCTGATTGGAAGGTGTTCCCAGTGGTCTTGCACCAGCAGGGGCAGAGCCCTGCTCGCTGACGAAACCAACTTGCAAAGAAAAGCAGTAAATCTTAATGTTCGTTAGTATAACTTGAATTTTTATATTACAACAATTAATATATATCATAAATCGGAAAAGGGGCAGTGAAAATTTGCTCCTTTTTCTTATACTGTTTTTACTTTTTTAATTCAGATAAATATTATTACATTTTCCAAATAAAGTATAATAAAAATTGCCCGTAAAAATCAACTTATAATTACAAATTACTAAATTATCTCATTAAAGATAAAGTTATGTGATAAATTTTACACACCATAATTATTTTTAACAAATACGGTTCTATTTTTTTATACAAAATCCCTGTTAATATTTAAAAATTCTTTCAAAATATTACAATGATTTAATGATTTTGGAAAAACCTGTATAATTGCAATATTTTTTTGTGCAAATTTATCAACAAAACCATTTCAGTCAAATCCCGTATCGACTAAAAACGTCAAATTTTGAATAAATTGTAAACGGAACGTGGATTTTTTAAGGATATCATTTTAATAAAGTGTAAGAAAAAAGTTAATTTTAATTACAGAAAATATTTCCTTAAAAGAAAAATAATCCTGAGAAACCGCATAAACAGCGGACTTTTTTATTATGTAAAATTGTTAATGATACGGAGTTGTAACTCTTTTTGTGCAGTTCCACTGTTTACCTGAGGTGGGAATTTATGTTAGAATAGTAACTGTAAAAATACAGGAAGTTAATACTTCCGGAAAGACGGTGGATACCAATGGTATTAAAAAACAGGAAACCCCTGAAGTTAATGGTATGTATGTCTTTAATTGTTGCATTGGCAATCTCCGCATTGGGTATTTCGGTTTGGGCTTCTTTTGAAAACACCCATAACAATTCGGGCAATCAGGCTTCCGATATTGTTGGTGTGGCTCAAACACAGGTTGGTTACTCCGAGGGTTATAACAGCTACACCAAGTATGGTGATTGGTACGGTCTTCCAAACTCCGATTGGTGTGCAATGTTTGTTTCGTGGTGTGCTAATCAGGCAGGCGTTGACAACAGCGTTTTCCCGTCATTCGCACTTTGCTCCGCCGGTTGCGACTGGTTTATTAAGCAGGGCAGATTCCATTACAGCGGAGGTTACACACCTCAGGCAGGCGATTTGATTTTCTATGCGTCCTACGGCAGCATTTATCATGTCGGACTTGTTACGGGTTCCGACGGTTCAAATGTTTATTCAATCGAGGGTAACTACAGCGACCAAGTTTCAAACGTAAGTTATTCGCTCGGCTACGGCGATATTCTCGGTTACGCAAGTCCGGCTTACGGCACGGCAGCCGACAGCACTCCTGTTGTTACTTCCGAGGTTGAAGAGGACAGCGGCGAGGAAATCTTCGAGGACAGCGATGTAACGGAAATCGACACAGATTCTTATATTGACGCTGAAGACAGTGAAGAGGAGTCTGATGTTATTGAAGATGTAATCGAAAGTGACAGCGAAGCCGAAACGGACGTTTCCGATGATACGGAAAGTGATATCGTAACAGATACCGACAGCATAGTTGAAAGTGATGTTGAATCTGACACAGATACAGATACCACAACCGATACAGCTGTTGACACTGATACTGAAACCGATAGCGAAACATATGTTGATACCGAAACAGATACTGCTTCGGAAAGTGATGTAACAATTGATACTAATACCGATACCGAACAGGAAACAGAAACGGATACGGATACAGCAATTGAGGTTACTTCCGATAACGAGAAAGATACTTCGTTATCTACAGACACCGACACTGCTATCGACACTGATTCCAATGATACAGATACAGAAGAATTTAAAAAGGGTGATGTAAACGGTGACGGTTCGGTCGATTCTCTCGACGCTCTTTTGGTTCAGCGTTATCTTATCTTCGGTGACAAGTTCGACAAGATTAATCTTGAAAGAGCCGATGTGAACGGTTCGGGCAAAGTTGATATCGGAGATGCCTTTATTATCCTCAAGATGTCGGTACATCTTTTCTAATTTATTGTGGAATTTTTAAATAGGAATAATTGATAAAATATCTGGAACAAACATAGTGTGATTTTGACACAATGCAATGACAGACATACAGAAACAAAAACGGTACACCTGTTCGGTGTGCCGTTTTTTCAAACTGCCAACGGCAGACGAGAATCGCACACCAACTTTTTGTGTATGGTAAGTTTATCGCCTGCGTCAAACTTTTTCCCTAAGGAGAGTTCATCAAATAAAGAATAAAAAGTAATGTTTGTGGATATAAACAATAATAATAACCGGTAACAGCCACACATCTGTTACCGGTTTGTTTAATTCATTTTGTAAACTCCGTTCGGCTTTTCCGAGAAGAATTTTTCAATGCTGTCAAGCTCTTCAATAGCTTTCTGCTTTGATTTGTAAATCCCAAGGGTTATTTTTGAACCCGAAAACATTCCGTGACCAGCACAAGTTCCGAAAATGTAATAATCCTTTTCGCCCATCATTTCCGATAAGTAAATATGGACAACCTCGGCAATCGCTTCTTTTGACTGTGTTCTTATAAGCATAATGTTTATTCAACCGTTACCGATTTTGCAAGATTTCTCGGTTGGTCAACATCGTTGCCTTTCTGAACAGATGTATAGTAAGCGATAAGCTGTAAAGGCACACATACAAGCATAGGAAGTAAAATTTCTTCAAAGGTTGGTATTTTAAGAACATAATCCGCAATGTCTTTCGGTACATCGTTGCCGTCCTGACAAATCATAATTACCTTTGCACCTCTTGCCTTAACCTCTTTAATGTTGCTGACTGTTTTTTCGTAAAGTGCCGACTGTGTTGCAACTGCGATTACGGGCATATCCTTTGTGATAAGAGAAATTGTGCCGTGCTTTAATTCGCCTGCCGCATAGCTCTCCGAGTGAATGTAGGAAATTTCCTTAAGCTTAAGGCTTCCCTCCATACTCAAAGCATAGTCAAGACCTCTTCCGATATAAAGAAGACTGTCGGCGGTGAGAAGCTTCATTGAAATTTTCTGTGAAATTTCCGTAGTCTGTGCGATAACCTTTTCAACCATTTCGGGTGTTTCAAGTAATTTCGCAGTGTAATATTTGTATTTCTCTTCGTCAATCTGACCCTTTGCAAATGCAAGCTCAAACGCAAACAGGTACATAACAGAAAGCTGAACCATATACGCTTTAGTAGATGCAACGGAAATTTCCGGACCTGCATGCGTGTAAATCAGCATATCCGCTTCACGTGCAATTGTACTTCCCATAGCGTTTACTATTGCAAGCGTTTTTGCACCCTTTTCCTTTGCAAGCCGCATTGCCGCAAGGCTGTCGGCAGTTTCACCGCTCTGTGAAACGATTATAATCAAATCACCCTTGCCGATAATCGGATTTCTGTAACGGAACTCGCTTGCAATGTCAACAGTTACCGCCGTTCTCGCTATTTCCTCGATAACGTATTTTCCGACCATTCCCGAATGCATGGCACTTCCGCATGCAACTATATATATGTTCTTAATTTTTCTCAGAACCTCGGGGTTAATGTTGCATTCGTCAAGGCAGGGCATACCGTCCTTAACTCTCGGTGTTACGGTGTTCTTGATAGCTGTGGGCTGTTCGTTTATCTCCTTAATCATATAGTGGGGATAACCGCATTTTCCCACTGCGTCAACGTCCCAGTCGGCTGTTTTGAGTTCCTTTACAACAGGCTGATAATGATTATCAAAAACTCTCACACCGTTTTCATCGAGTATAGCAATTTCGTCCTGCTCCAAAAGATAGTAGTCCTTTGTATACTCGATAATTGCGGGAACGTCCGAAGCGATAAAGTTTTCGCTTTTTCCTACACCGACAATAAGCGGACTTTCACGTCTTACGGCAAAAACCCTGTTCGGGAAATCCTCAAATACTATGCCCAAAGCATAGCTGCCCTTAAGTTCCTGCGTTGTTTCGATGATAGCCTTTACAGGCTCTTTGATGTGACTGTAGTAATAGTCGAGAAGCTGAGCCGCAACCTCCGTGTCGGTGTCGCTTAAAAATACACGACCCTGCTTTTGGAGGAACTCCTTAAGCTCCTTGTAATTTTCAATAATGCCGTTGTGAACAAGCGTAACCTTTGCACCGCTGTGGGGGTGGGAGTTAATGTCCGAAGGTTCGCCGTGGGTTGCCCAGCGAGTGTGACCTATTCCGGCAAAGCCTTTCGGTCTGCCCTCAACCTTCATTTTATCTACTAAATCCTTTAGCTTTCCTTTGGATTTTGCAACGGAAATTTTCTGATTTTCAAAAACAGCTATACCTGCCGAATCATAGCCACGATATTCAAGACCCGTGAGAGCCTTTACAAGAACATCGGAGCAATCTCTGTGACCGACATAACCGACAATTCCACACATGAATTATCTCCTCCAATACTATTTGAAATGTAATATATCTAATGTAAAACGAATAGGTTAATTAATATTATGATGAAAAGTAGGCACAATATCACTCAAAAGCTTAAGTGTAAGGTCGCTGTTGTTTCTGCTTGCAGCTTCCTTTAGTTCTTGCAGCTCGCCCAAAAAGCTGTCGGGTTCAATCTTTATCTGATTGCCTATGAAAATCTTTTTGTTGGCGGTTTCTTTTAGACCCTCTTCACTCATAAGAAGTTCTTCGTAAAGCTTCTCGCCGGGACGAAGACCAGTGAATTTAATTTCAACGTCCTGATAAGGAACTTTACCGTAAAGTCTGATTAAATTTTCAGCAAGCGTTACAATCTTAACGGGTTCGCCCATATCGAGTACGAAAATTTCACCGCCCTGAGCCATTGCACCTGCTTGAAGTACAAGCGATACGGCTTCGGGGATAGTCATAAAGTAACGTATAATGTCGGGGTGAGTTACCGTTACGGGTTTTCCTGTTTCAATCTGCTTTTTGAACAGCGGAATAACAGAACCGTTGCTGCCCAGAACATTTCCGAAACGTGTTGTGATAAAGTCGGTGTTGGTGTAATTCTGAGCCATATATTGTATAATCATTTCACAGCAGCGTTTTGTAGCTCCCATAACATTTGTGGGGTTTACTGCCTTGTCTGTTGAAATCATTACGAATTTTTCGACATTATAATACTCCGCAAGCGTCGCACAGTTGAATGTTCCGAAAATATTATTCTTAACGGCTTCTTCGGGAACTGTTTCCATAAGCGGAACGTGCTTGTGTGCAGCCGCATGAAATACTATGTTCGGCTTGTAGGTTTTGAAGATAAGATTCATCTTGTCGTAATCACGTACTGATGAAATCAGCGTGACAAGATTTATGTCATTGCCGTAGTCCATATAAAGTTCCTGCTGAATTTCGTATGCGTTGTTCTCATATATGTCTACAATGATAATTTGTTTTGGATTATATTTGAAAATCTGACGTACAAGCTCACTTCCGATAGAACCGCCGCCGCCCGTTACCATACAGACCTTGCCCGAGATGTAAGACTTAACGTCCTCGCTGTCAAATGTGACAGGCTCTCTGCCGAGCAAGTCTTCAATTTTGATATCCTGAGCCTTGGAAATAATCTGAGTACTCTCGTTGCCGTCGTCAAGCATTTCGGTGAGATAGGGAATAATCTTAATTTTACAGCTTGTTTCGCTTGCAAGGTCGAGAATTTGCTTGCGTTTTTTATCGTTGAGAGAGGGAATGGCAAGGATAATAAGGTCAATTGCTTCGTTCTTGCACCACAGTGAAATTTCCTTTGTAGTACCTCTCACGGGAATACCCATAATGCTTGTACCCTGCTTGTCGGGGTCGTCGTCGATAAGACAGACGGGTTCGTATTTGTGTGCCGGATTTTTTGGGTCGGTCTGAGCATTTTTAATTTCGCTGAGAATCATTCTGCATGCCTTGCCCGCACCTATAATCATAGTTCGCTGTTTCTGATATTTTTTTCCGTCAACGGAAATTATCAGAAATGCTTGACGGAATATGAATCGGAACAGTACTATTCCCAACGTTCCTATTCCGAACGATATCGCTATATACTGCCAACGTGGCTGTGCATTGAACGTGTTTGCGAGCAGTACGGTTATTCCCGAACCGATTGACATTCCCAGAATGCACGACAGGTAATCCTTTGCGTCAAAATACCGCCACAGTTTATTATATGCTCCGCACACATAAAGTGCAAAGAAGCACATAAGAACATTCATTAAAATATAAATTACAGTGCTTTTTCTTGATGAATCGTACATCGGGTTCATCCAAGAAAATGACAGCACGAAGCTTGTCAATGCACCGCTTAAGAATACTATAAAAGCGTCCGCAAACATAAGGACGATTTTTCTTACATTCATTTTTTCCATAAAATAGTACTCCGTTATGGTTAGTTAATCGCAGTTAATTCTTTGTAATTTTTCAAGATAATTATACAGGTTTGGAAGAACAAGACTTTAACTCAATTGTAAATTTTTTGTTAATAAGATAACCAACCTGCAAATAATATAGAAATTACTGTAATTTTTTCGCTTTTTGGGAATAAAAAAAGCCTTTTAAGCATTTGAAAAAATTCAGATAAATTTCATTTTTTGTAAACATAAAACACACAATAGTCTTGTACGTTACCGGAAATAATGCCGGAAATCGAATTTAATCTATACAAATTAATTATACTATATAATGTACAATTATGTCAAATAAAAATTGGGTGAGCAATGCAGAATTAAAGAATAAAGAATAAAAGAAAAAGAATAAATGCGGTGGCAAGCTGTGCTTGCTTTTTCAGCAAAAATGGGTGGTTGGCAGTTTTGTAATTACGCATTAAAAAATTTAATTTGAGTATTGCAAAATTTGCTGTATAATGTTATAATCAAATCAACTATGAGTACTTTTATTTTTCATAAATAAAAGATTTTAATTAATTTTAGGAAAGAAGGAAGTGATGGTTACTGATGGGCAGATTTTTGAAGGACTTTAAAAAATTCTTTAATTATGTTGTTTTCTCATCAAAAGCCGAATTGAAGTCGGAGGTTGCCGACTCGTTTCTGAGCTGGCTGTGGTGGTTTCTTGACCCATTGCTCTATATGCTCGTGTATTCATTCATCGCCGTTGTAGTTTTTAAAAGCGGTGTGCAGTACTTTCCCGTGTTTGTTTTTTTGGGACTTAACACGTGGACATTTTTCTCCAAAACCGTTAAGGCAAGCGTAAAGCTGGTGGCTAACAAGAAAATGATTGTTACTAAGGTGTACATACCAAAGTATATGTTTGTTTTTGAAAAAATCGGCGTTTACGGCTTTAAAATGGTAGTTTCAAATCTGTTGGTTGTAATCACAATGATAGGTTATAAAGTTCCTGTTTCATGGAAAGCTCTCTGGGTTATACCGATAACTCTGGTACTTATTGTGGTTACGTTTGGTTTCAGCACAATAATAATGCACTTCGGTGTTTTTGTGGAGGATTTGCTCAACGTTATTACGGTTGTGCTCCAGCTCGGATTTTACCTTTCGGGTATCTTCTATTCAATCGAATCAATCGGAACTAAAATTGTCGGAAGAGTTCCTGCTCCTTATGACGATTTGCTTGTTAAGCTCAACCCTATGGCACTGCTCATTACCGACCTCAGACGTGTGCTTCTTTACAACAGCGACCCCCACTGGGTTATGATGCTCATATGGTTCTTTGTGGGTGTGGTGCTTTCTTTGATTGGTACAACTATTATTTATAAATTTGAAAACAGTTATGTAAAGGTGATTTAACTTATGGCAGAGAATACAGAATATGCTATCTCCGTAAATGATGTGAAAATCAGATACAGAGTTTTTAAAAAGATTTCCTTACTTAAAACAATTCTTGCACCGCATAAATACAAGAAAACCGAGCTTTTCGAGGCTGTCAAGGGCGTTACCTTTAATGTTCCGAAAGGTCAAATTCTCGGAATTGTAGGAAAGAACGGCAGCGGTAAATCTACTCTCCTTAAAGCAATTGCCGGAATTTTCTCTCCCGATGAGGGTGTTATCGATTTGCACGGTCATTCGGTGTCGCTGCTTTCAATCGGTGTAGGCTTTCAGAATAAGTTAAGCGGACGTGAGAATATTTATCTTTCGGGAATGCTTCTGGGATTTAATAAGACACAGATTGACGAAAAACTTGATGAAATTATAGAGTTCTCCGAACTCGGCGACTTTATCGACCGCCCCGTTAAAACATATTCAAGCGGTATGTACTCGAAGCTTGCTTTTTCTATCACAGCAATACTTGAAACGGAAATTATGCTTATTGACGAGGTACTTTCCGTTGGTGACGCTAAGTTTAAAAAGAAGAGCTACGAAAAAATGAAAAGTCTTATTACAAACGCAGACAGAACTGTTGTGATTGTTTCTCACAGCTCGGATACTTTGAAACAGCTTTGCGATACCATTCTTTGGCTTCACGAGGGTGAGGTTAAAATGCAGGGTGCGTGTGAAGAGGTTCTTCCGAAGTACGAAGAGTTTATGTCGTAATCGGTATATTGTATGAGCAGATTTATCGAGAAATTAAAAGGTGTTAAACCTAAAGATATTTTCCATATATTCTTATTTGTATTAGCATTGCCGATTTCTTTGGTGTACAAACAGTTTCGCCGTGATTTGTGGCTTGTCTGCGATAACGGTATTGAAGCCGCCGATAACGGCTATTGGCTGTTTGAGTATATCCGCCGTGAACACCCCGAACAGGACTGCGTTTATGCGGTTTATAAAACAAGCTCGGACTATGAAAAGGTTAATGCTATAGGTAAGACCGTTCGCTACGGAAGCTTTATGCACTGGATTTTGTACTTGACGGCAAAGGTGAATATCAGTTCACAGAAAAGCGGCAAACCGAATTTTGCGGTTTGCTATCTTCTGGAGGTTTACGGAATTATTCACAATAACAGAGTATTTTTACAGCACGGTGTTGTTTTGACCGACATAGAATTTCTTTATTACGAAAACACAAAGATGAGTATGTTTGTTACAAGCACGTACCGTGAATGGGAGTATATCAACAATCGTTACGGTTACCCCGAGGGTGCGGTGAAGCTTCTCGGACTTGCCCGTTTTGACAGACTTCACGATTTTGAAACAGTTCCGAACCAAATTCTGATTATGCCCACTTGGCGTGATTGGCTCGGCACTAACGCTCTTTCAAAGAATATTGACAAGGATAAAGAAAATTTCCGCAAAAGCGATTACTATAAAAATTGGAGTAAAGTCATTAAAAGTAAACAGCTTGAAGAGATTTGCCGCAAGTACAATTGTACAGTGATGTTCTGTCCGCACAGGGATACACAGAGATTTATCGATTGCTTTGAAAGTGAAAATCCGTATCTTACAGTGTGCAGCTACCCGAATTTCAACGTTCAGGAGCTTATGAAAAGCTCGGCATTTATGGTGACGGATTATTCAAGTGTACAAATTGATTTTGCTTATATGAAAAAACCGCTTGCGTATTTTCATTTTGATTATGAGGAATTTTCCGAAAAGCATTATCACAAGGGTTACTTTGACTACGCTGAGGACGGTTTCGGACCTGTCTTTGAGAGTGATGTTGATTTGATGAATTATACTGAAAAGCAGGCGGAGAAGTCGTTTGTAAATGATGATATTTATTTGCAAAGACATAAGGAATTTTTTACCCTTTATGATACGGATAATTGTAAACGAAATTATGACGCTATAAAAGAGAGGTGGGGTTGAGTGAGCGAAAACCAAAAGCCTATAGATTTTGTAATAATTTGGGTGGACGGCAACGACCCGAAGTGGCGAGCCGAAAAGTCGAAATATGACGGAAATGTCAGCGGAAACTCCAACAGCGAGGTGCGGTACAGAGATTGGGATAACTTGCAGTATTGGTTCAGAGGGGTGGAAAAATTCGCTCCGTGGGTCAATAAGATTCACTTTGTAACGTGGGGACATCTTCCGAAATGGCTTGATACATCAAACCCGAAGCTCCATATTGTCAACCATAAGGACTATATACCCGAAGAGTATTTGCCGACTTTCAGTTCGCATACAATAGAACTCAATATCCATAGAATTGAGGGTATTGCCGACCAATTTGTATATTTTAATGACGATATGTTTATTACCGCCCCGACCAAACCCGAGGACTTTTTCAAGGACGGCAAGCCCTGCGATACGTTCGCACTTGACTGCATTTGTTTCAACAAGGACAGTGCCGGATTTTTCAACGGTGCAAACATTACTATTATCAACGAACATTTTGACAAGGATAAGGCTTGCAAAGAAAATTTCGGCAAGTGGTTCAATCCTAAAAACAGATTTAAAAATATTCTAAGAACTATGCTTCTTATGCCGTGGCATTGGTTTCCGGGATTTTACTATCAGCATACCCCGAACAGCTTTTTGAAGTCAACGTTTGAGGAGGTCTGGGATAAGGAGTTTGATATACTCGATTCCACTTGCCGTGACAAGTTCCGCAAGACGGGAAACGTAAATCAGTGGCTGATGAAATATTGGCAGCTTGCTTCGGGAAATTTCGAGGTCAGACGTGACAGCTTTGCTTTGTGCTATCATTTGAAAGAGTACAATTACAAAACATTGCTGAATGATATTCCGTCACAGAAACATAATATGATTTGCATTAACGATACAGCGGAAACACTTGACTTTGAAAATAAAAAGCAGGGCGTGATTACCGCATTTGAAAAGCTTCTGCCGGAAAAGAGCAAATATGAATTGTAAATTCATATTTATACTCAAAATCCAAAAAGATTTAGCATGTTAAAGTTTGGTCAAGCTTTTCAAAGCTTGCG
>CADCHW010000024.1:0-4237 GCA_902801245.1 uncultured Ruminococcus sp. | reverse complement strand
AAAACGTATCTATCCGTACAAAACAACAAAGGCAACAGCGTAGCGAATTGCCGGTCTAAGAAAGAAAAGTGCTAAATCTTAACGCTTTCGAGTATAAATGAAAGCTGCTTTGCAGCATGAAGTTCACCTTACGGTGAATGAAGCTTGCACTTAATTAATTTTTTACTACAGGGGGGTTAATATATTGTCGAAAAAGAATAAAGCTAAAAATAAAAGTCACGATTCAACAAATATTTCCGGCGAGGATTTGCCGAAAGGAAACCCAAATAAAAAAGGCAAGCCGGCAAGAAATCTTGCCAACCTAAAAGAAGAGGGTGAAAAAGATACAAAGCTTTTTCTGCTCCTTGCCTTTTTCGTTCCGTTTCTGATTATGGGTGTTATGTTTATTCGTGCCAAGGTGTACCCGTTTGGCGACAGGCAGGTTATGTTCTCCGACTGTAAACAGCAGTATCTTCCGTTTTTGAAAGAATTTCAGAGAAAACTTAAAAACGGTGATTCAATGCTCTACAGCTGGGGCAACGGTCTGGGAACAAACTTTATTGCTATGATTGGATATTATATCGCAAGTCCGCTTAATCTGCTCACGCTTATTGTTCCTATGAAATATATCCGTGAAGCAATGGCTGTGTTTATGATGATTAAGGTAGGCTGTGCAAGTCTGTTTACGGCGATTTTCCTTAAGCACGTTTACAAGAGAAACGATATTTCGCTTGTCGCTTTCGGCTGCTGCTATGCTTTCTGTGACTTTATAACAGGCTACTACTGGAATATTATCTGGCTTGACAGCGTGGCTCTGCTGCCTCTTGTGGCTTTGGGTGTCTATTGTATTATTTATGAAAATAAATATAAAACCTACGTAATTTCGCTTGCACTTGCTTTCTTATCCAGCTATTATATAGGTTATATGATATGCTTGTTTGTGCTGTTGTGGTTCTTCGTAATGACCGCAGCAAAAGCCGACCCGAGAAAGAAATTCAATGTTGTAACATTTTGTGAAAATTTAATTAAGACTGCCCTATACTCGCTGCTTGCCATTGTTATGACATTGCCCGTAACACTGCCGTCGCTTGTGCAGCTGAAATATACTGTCAGTACAGATGATTCTTTCCCCGATAAAATCGAGCTTTACAACAACTTCGCCGAGGTTGCGGCTAATCTAATCAGCTTTCATCAGCCTACCACAATGGAGGGCTTGCCGAATGTCGGCACGGGTGTAATTTGTGTTATGCTTCTGGCTGTCTTTATTCGTGCAAAGGATATTCACCGCCGTGAAAAGATTGCATATATATCACTTCTCGTATTTATGTTTATAAGTCTTAATATCAATGTTCTTGATTATATCTGGCACGGCTTCCATTATCCGAATCTTATTCCTTACCGTTTTGCTTTTATTTTCAGCTTTGTACTTGTGGCAATTGCCTACAGAGCATTTACGGTTTTTGTGGAGCTTGATAAAAAGGATATTATAGGTATGTGTATTGTTGCGTCTGTTATGATATGTATATCTGTATTTTATCTTGAAAGAAGAGCAATTATCGGAAGTCTTATCGTTGCAGGACTTTATCTTGTATTTATGACCTTGTATGAAATGGAGCTGCTCGACAGACGGCTTCTCACGGGTTTTGTAAGTCTTGCAGTTATAGCCGAAATGTGTCTTCAGTGCAGTGCCGGTGTTGAAACTGTCGGAACAACCGACCACACTAATTATCCCGATAAGGAAGAGCAGGTTGAAGAACTTCTTGAAATTGCCAAAAAGGATAATCCAAATGAATTTTACAGAACAGACCAGACGGATTTCTCGACAAAAAATGACGGTATGATTTACGGTTATAACGGTGTGGGTCAGTTCTCGTCAACATCATATAAGAGCCTTATTAACTTTACAAGTGATTTCGGTATTGTATCGAAACGAAGCAGCTATCAGTATTTATTGACTACTCCGGTTACGTCAATGCTTTTGAATGTAAAGTATGTTATTTCGAGAGATGATTACATTGCAGATGAAAAATCACTTGAATTATACAAAACGTCAACAGACGGTTCTGTAAAAATGTACGAAAATAAATATTATCTTCCGATTGCATATATGGCTGATAACAGAATAGATGAAGCAAGCCTTGAAAATGAATCTGTTTTTGTAACGCAGAACAGAGTTTTAAAGGCAATGTCGGGAGTTGACTATGATGTTTATGCTTTGCTTGACCCAAGTGCTTTTAACTGTGAAAATATGAACACAAAGAACGAGAACGGCGGAATTTATTCATATAAGCTGTTCGACGGTGCAAACAGAGGAGAGATTTCGGTAACATACGAAGCTCCGAGGGACGGTATGCTTTATGCATGGGCGAATGTTAAGTCGAGCACCGATGTTACGGTTGTCAGTGAAAGTATAAATCATACTTATGATGTAGACGCACAGAGATATATTTTCCCGATAGGTTATTATAAAGAGGGAGAAACTGTGGAGCTGAGAGTCAGTGCAAGCAGTGACAGCACAAATAAAATTGCCGTTGCCTATCTGAATGAGGATATTCTTAACAGAGTTTATGAAAACCTTTCGGACGAAGCTTTGAATGTCACTAAGTATTCAAGCACCGAAATTGAGGGTACTGTAAACGTTAATAAAAGCGGAACACTGCTCACATCAATTCCTTATGAAAAGGGCTGGAAAGTGTATGTTGACGGCAAAAAGGCAGATACTAAAGAGGTTATGGGGGCATTCCTTGCGGCAAACGTAGACGAGGGTTCACATAATATTAAGCTTGTTTATTCTCCGGAGGGATTTGTAACCGGCTGTATTTTAGGTGTGACAGCATTTTTGATTTTTGTTTTACTTTGTGTTTTCGATTACAGAAAATCAAAAGTATTGCGTGAGCAACAGTAAGTGTGTCCTTGTGAACACATAGAATTTTTAAATTTATGCCATGTATAGAAATATTAACTATCCAACAAATAAGTGCTTGCATTCTTAATTTGCACACTTCATTAATTTAAAAATTGCCTGCAATCTTAAATTTACCATAGGGGGGTTAAAATGGATCTTATTTCTGTTGTTGTTCCTTGCTATAACGAGGAGGAGTCACTGCCTGCTTTTTACAAGGAAATTCATAAACTTACCAAGAAAATGGAAAGTGTAAATTTTGAGTTCATTTTTATTGATGACGGTTCAAAAGATAAAACACTGCCAATGCTAAAATATCTTCATAGGAAAGATAAAAGGGTGAGATTCATTTCTTTCTCCAGAAACTTCGGCAAGGAAGCCGGTATGCTCGCAGGACTTAAGGCAGCTAAGGGCGACTACGTTGCAATTATGGACGTTGATTTGCAGGACCCGCCCTCTCTGCTGCCCGAGATGTACCAAACCGTCAAAAGCGGAGAATATGACTGCGTTGCTACCAGACGTACCACCAGAAAGGGCGAACCGCCGATACGTTCGTTCTTTGCAAGAATGTTCTATAAAATCATCAACAAAATGAGCGATGCCGATATAGTGGACGGTGCAAGAGATTTTCGGCTTATGCGGAGAAAAATGGTTGACGCTATTCTTTCAATGCAGGAGTACAACCGCTTTTCAAAAGGTATTTTCGGTTGGGTCGGCTTTAAAACAAAGTGGCTTGAATACGTGAACGTTGAGCGTGTTGCCGGAGAAACAAAATGGTCTTTCTGGAAACTGTTTAAATATTCTATGGAGGGAATTATGGCTTTCTCGACAACTCCGCTTTATCTGTCGTCGATTATGGGGTTTGCGGTGTGCTTTATTACATTTGTTCTTGCGTGTTTCTATGCGATAAAGAAAATTTTCTTCGGCGACCCGACTGCCGGATTTCCTACCTTGATTTGTGTAATAGCTTTTCTGGGCGGTATTCAGCTTATAGGAATAGGCGTTGTTGGAATGTATTTGTCTAAAACTTATCTTGAAACCAAAAGACGACCCGTCTATATTATCCGAGAAACCGAAGAAGACTAAACAATGCGGTGGTCAACGACCACAGGAGAGAGTCAGTCTTTGGCGGTCGGAAGTTGGTTTGCCGCAGAAAGGTTTTTGCTTTACAGTTAAAATAAGATATATTATAATTAACCGTCGATTTTAGGCTTTGTGGCTGTCGGCGGTTTTCTTTTTGTAATTTGAAAAATCTTAAGGTAACCTCTAAAAACCACCAAATTTAACGAACAGCATAAGGGTATTGTTCTTAAAAAGAAATATGCCGCAAAAACAGCCGAAATAGAGCCATTTTCG
>CADCHW010000023.1 GCA_902801245.1 uncultured Ruminococcus sp. | reverse complement strand
GGTTTTTCAAAATCCCAAATTACTTCGTTATCGTAACAGAACATCAGTAAACAAGGGATTTTTTGAAAAATAAACCAACACTATGCAAACAGGGATTTATAACAAAAAATTAACGGAAGACTTTGCTTTAGAGTCTTCCTCTTTTTTATACAAAACCCGAAAGAGGTGAACGATTTGAATACGGAAAGTATTCTTACCTCAATAAAGAAACTTCTCGGAATCACGGAGGAATACACTCACTTCGATTCCGACATTATCATGCACATTAATTCGGTGTTGGCAATTTTAACACAGCTCGGAGTTGGTTCAGCGGACGGCTTTACAATTTCCGATGACGGTTCCACTTGGAAAGACTTTATGGGCGAAGATAAAAAGTTTGAATTTGTTAAATCGTATGTCCATTTGAAAGTTAAACTTCTCTTCGACCCGCCGCTCAGTTCCGCAGTGATGGAATCTATGAATAGAATGATAAGCGAGTTGGAGTGGAGAATACTGGTCGCTGCCGACCCGATAGAAAATGAGGAGGAAATTCAAAATGACTAATACTTTAATGCACCACGGTGTTCAGGGTATGCACTGGGGCGTACGGCGATATCAGCCCTATCCCGATGGACATGCTGGCGGAAAAGAAGTAGGTGAAGCTGCCCAAAAGAAAAAAGCAAGTTCTATGTCGGACGAAGAGCTTGCTAAAAAAGTCAAAAGAATGAATCTGGAAAAACAGTACAACGATATGACAAAAGAAAAGCCGAAGCCTACAAAACTGGAAAATGCGAAAGAAGCCGTAGATACTGCGTCAAAGCTTGTCAATAAAGCAAAAGACATAAACCAAAAAGGCATTAACAAGTCAAGTAAAAAACAAACTGTTGATTTGAGTTCAATGACGGATCAAGAATTGAGAGACCGGATTAACAGATACAATCTTGAAAAACAGTATAACGAGATTTTTAATGATAAACCTACTGTCAGTAAAGGTCGTGAATATGTTTCAAAGACTTTAGATGTTGCGGGAGATGTATTGAGCGTTGTCGGTCCGGCTGTTACGATAGCAGTTGCTATCAGTAAATTGAAAGGATAAAAACAAGACATGTCTTTATCAAACACCGCTACTCCAAAATACTACGGACAATTCCGCAATGCTGTAATACATGGAGAAATTCCCGTCTGCAAAGAAATAGCAATGGAGATGAACCGTATAGACGACCTTATAGCTAATCCCGGTATCTTTTACGACGACCAATCAGTTGAGGGTTGGATTGCCTATTGTGAAAACGAACTAACCTTAACCGACGGTTCGGACTTGAAACTTCTCGACAGCTTTAAGCTATGGGGCGAACAGGCACTCGGCTGGTATTACTTCATAGAGCGAACCGTTTACGAGCCTAACCCCGACGGTCACGGCGGACATTTTGTACATAAGAAAATTAAAAAGAGATTGATTAACAAGCAGTACCTTATCGTTGGACGAGGTGCTGCTAAATCTTTATATGATTCCTGTATTCATTCCTATCATCAGAATGTCGATACTACAACAACGCACCAAATTACAACCGCCCCCACAATGAAACAGGCGGAAGAGGTTATGTCGCCTATCCGCACAGCTATAACCAGAGCAAGAGGACCTTTGTTTAAATTCCTGACCGAGGGTTCTTTGCAGAATACCACAGGTTCAAAAGCAAAGCGTATGAAGCTTGCCGCAACAAAGAAAGGTATTGAAAATTTTCTCACCAATTCTCTTATAGAAATTCGTCCTATGGCAATAACAAAACTCCAAGGATTGAGAGTAAAGATTGCCACAGTTGACGAATGGCTTTCGGGTGATATCAGGGAAGATGTTGTCGGTGCTATCGAACAAGGTGCGTCTAAGGTTGACGATTATCTTATTATCGCAACAAGCTCAGAGGGTACAATCCGAAACGGCAGCGGCGATACAATTAAAATGGAGCTTATGAAAATCCTAAAAGGAGATTACATAGCCCCGAATGTTTCCATATGGTGGTATAAGCTTGATAACGTTGATGAAATCGGCAATCCCGAAATGTGGCTGAAAGCAAATCCCAACATTGGTAAAACCGTAAGCTATGAAACCTATCAGCTTGATGTCGAACGTGCCGAGAATGTTCCTGCCGCAAGGAATGATATTTTAGCAAAACGTTTCGGACTTCCTATGGAGGGCTATACCTATTATTTCACCTACGAAGAAACACTTCCTCACAGAAAAAGGGATTATTGGCAAATGCCCTGTGCAATGGGTGCAGACCTTTCAAGAGGAGATGACTTCTGTTCTTTTGCATTTCTGTTTCCTTTGCCCAACGGTGAATTTGGTGTAAAGACCAGAAGCTACATTTCATCGTATACACTTATGAAGCTGCCAAATGCTATGCGATTAAAGTACAACGAGTTTATGGAAGAGGGCAGCCTTATGGTTCTTGAGGGTACGGTTCTTGATATGATGCAGGTTTACGATGACCTCGATAACCATATCATTCAATTCGGCTATGATGTCCGTTGTCTTGGCTATGACCCTTATAATGCTAAAGATTTTATAGCAAGGTGGGAATCCGAAAACGGACCTTTCGGCATAGAGAAAGTAATTCAGGGTGCTAAAACGGAATCCGTTCCGCTCGGCGAATTGAAGAAGCTTGCGGAAGAAAGAGCCTTGCTTCACGACGAAGAAATTATGGTATTTGCTATGGGTAACTGCATTACTTTGGAGGATACGAACGGAAACCGTAAACTCTTGAAAAAACGAAGCGACCAAAAGATAGACCCTGTTGCGGCTACTATGGACGCTTACATAGCTTACAAGATTAACAGAGAAGCTTTTGAGTAAATTCAAAATGGGGGGGCTGTATGTGCAGTAATAAATACGAACTTTATCACCACGGTATAAAAGGTCAAAAGTGGGGAGTTAGGAATGGACCTCCTTACCCACTTGAGAAAACTGTACTAAAAAAGGGTACACGACTTAATAGTGTAAGTACATATAATGATTCAACAAAGTATAAAAACAGAAAAGCTTGGATGTATACATATAATCCGAAAGATAAATGGGATTCTAAAGTGTATAAAGGACCTTTCTCCGTTTATAAAGCAGAATCGACTAATAAATTTATATACGAACATCGATATGAACTGGTTAAAGATTTAAAAATGCCAACAAAAAGAGAACGCTTTGATGAATTTCGCAATGTTTACATTAACGATAAAGAAACCACAATTTCTGATTTGTCAAAAATGCAAGAACTTTTAAAGAAGATGGACATTGAAAATAAAGATGTCCAAAACTTGAATCTCAACAAACTCGAAAGCGACGATGACTTTAAGAACGCTTATACTATTTTTAACCATGCTATGGAAAATGTTAATCAATTCAAAAGCACTAAAGAATATGCCAAAATTATGAGTACAAAATGGGACGCAATGGTTGACGATAACAATCAAGGGGTGTATAATAGAGTACATGACCCAATAATCGTGTTTAGAGCCAATACTGCTTTAAAGGAAATTGGAACGGCTCGCTACATAGATTATAACGAGATTGTAAAAAATTACACTGAAGTCGAAAAGAAACTCAATAAGCTTGGCGAAAGGGTGGCACTATGAGTTGCGAACCATACGAAACAAAATCGACAGGTGAATTTAAAAAACAAATTCACGAGTTGTACGAGAAACTAAAAAAAGACCCGAATGTTGACTGGACTTTTGTAAAAATTAGAGACGTATTAAGGAATGTGGATAGCTTCGACGATGAAGATGACGAAACATCTGCAATAATTGAATAACATCTAAAAATAATTTGTTCTAAGACACTCTTTAAAAAGGGTGTCTTTTTTTTTCATGCTGTAAAAGAAGGTGATAATTCAAAATGAATGTTTCAATCAGTTCCAGGCTAAAACACGCTTGGAACGCTTTTTTTAATAAAGACCCAACGAACTACTATCGGAATATCGGAAGCGGCTATTCCTACCGCCCCGACCGACCACGGCTTACGAGAGGTAACGAGCAGTCAATAGTAACATCTGTTTACAATCGTATTGCTCTTGATACAGCTGCAATCGACCTCATGCACATTCGCCTTGATGAAAACGAACGCTTCTTAGAAACAATAACTTCCGGGCTTAACAATTGTCTTACCCTTGAAGCCAACATTGACCAAACTGCAAGAGCATTTATGCAGGATATTGTTATGTCAATGCTCGATGAGGGCAGTGTTGCGATTATTCCTGTCGATACAACATTTGACCCTGAAATCACAGGCTCATATGACATTCTTACAATGAGAACAGGTAAAATTCTCGAATGGTATCCTCAGCATATCAAAGTCCGAGTTTACAACGAAAGAACAGGGCAGAAGGAAGACATCACAGTTCCCAAAAGCATAGCCGCTATTATTGAGAATCCTCTTTACGCCGTAATCAACGAGCCTAACTCTACTATGCAGCGGCTTATCAGAAAACTTAATCTTCTTGATTTCATCGATGAACAAAGCAGCTCGGGTAAGCTTGATTTAATCATTCAGCTGCCCTATGTAATAAAATCGGAAGCCAGACGGCAGCAAGCGGAGAACCGCAGAAAAGACATAGAACGGCAATTGACGGGTTCTAAATACGGTATCGCCTATACGGACGGTACGGAGCATATCACACAGTTGAATCGACCGGTGGAAAACAATCTGATGTCCCAGATTGAATACTTAACGAGTATGCTGTACAGCCAGTTGGGAATCACTCAGGGAGTATTGGACGGTACTGCCGATGATAAAACAATGCTCAACTATTACAACCGTACTATTGAACCTATCATTTCGGCAATTGCTGATGAGATGAAGAGAAAGTTTCTCACAAAAACCGCTCGTTCTCAAAAGCAGTCTATAGCTTTCTTCCGTGACCCGTTCAAGCTTGTTCCCGTTTCGGAAATTGCGGAGATTGCCGATAAGTTTACACGAAACGAAATTATGTCGTCTAACGAAATTCGTCAGATAATCGGAATGAAACCGTCCGATGACCCGAAAGCAGACGAACTCAGAAACAAGAATCTCAATGCTTCAGCGGAGGAAACGGCGGAAACGCCGTCCGAGCCAAGCGAAGATGAAGATTTATCGTAAAAGGAGGAAAAATTCAAAATGAATGAAAAATTCGATTTCAGCGGCTGGGCAACAAGAAACAATTTGAGATGCTCAGACGGTCGAACTATTCTGAAAGACGCATTCAAATCCAATGACGGACAAACCGTTCCGCTTGTCTGGAATCACAGACATAACGAACCGTATAACGTTCTCGGTCATGCTCTTTTGGAAAACCGTGAAAACGGTGTTTACGCATATTGTACATTCAACGATACAGAATCGGGTAAAAATGCCAAGCAGCTTGTTGAACACGGAGATGTTTCGGCATTGTCCATTTATGCCAACCAATTGAAACAGCAGGGTTCAAAGGTGTTACACGGTGCTATCCGTGAAGTAAGCCTTGTTCTTGCAGGAGCAAATCCCGGGGCATATATCGATTCCGTTATCAGTCACGGCGAAGAATCGGAAGATGAAGCCATTATCTATACAGGTGACAACATTTTCCTCAGTCATTCCGAGGAAGATGATAAAACACCCGATAAAAAAGAGAAAGACAGTATGGACGAAAAAACTAAAAACAAAGAAGAAAAAGAGGAAACCATTGCCGATGTTTTCGACACTCTTACCGAGAAGCAGAAAACAGTGGTTTACGCACTTATCGGACAAGCTCTTGAAGACAGCGGCGATGAAAACGATTCCGAAAACACAAAAGGAGGCAATTCTATGAAACACAATATTTTTGACAATGACGAACAGCAGGCAAAGGACGTACTCAGCCATTCCGAAATGACAGCTATTCTTTCGGACGCAAAACGTTACGGCAGCTTAAAAGAGAGCGTACTTGCTCACGGTATCGAGCAGATTGATTATCTCTTCCCCGAGGCGAAAACCCTTAATGATACTCCCGAATTTATTCAGCGTGATATGGGCTGGGTTCAGAAAGTTATGAACGGCGTTCATCATACTCCGTTCTCACGAATCAAGTCTATCTTTGCAAACATCACGGAGGACGAAGCGAGAGCAAAAGGTTACATCAAGGGCAACAAAAAGAAAGAGGAGGTATTTAGTCTTCTTAAAAGAACGACTACTCCGACAACTATCTATAAGAAACAGAAGCTTGACCGTGACGATGTAGTCGATATTACCGATTTTGACGTTGTGGCTTGGCTTAAGTCCGAAATGCGTATGATGCTTGACGAGGAAATTGCACGTGCACTTCTTATCGGTGACGGTCGTCTTTCTTCCAGCGACGATAAGATTAACGAACTGAACATTCGTCCTATCGCTTATGACGACGACCTTTATACTATCAAAGCATATGTAAACGTTTCTTCTACCGCTACCGACGACCAGAAAGCAAAAGCATTCATTCGTTCTGCAATCAAGGCTCGCAAGGATTATAAGGGTTCGGGCGAACCGTCTTTGTATACAACGGAAGACATACTTACAGACTGTCTTCTTCTTGAAGATACAACAGGACGTATTATCTATGATTCGGTTTCAAAACTTGCCGCTACTCTCCGTGTTAAGGAAATTGTAACAGTTCCTGTTATGGAGGGCGTAAAGGGCAAGAACGGCGGCGACCTGCTCGGTATTATTGCAAATCTCAGCGATTACAACGTTGGTGCAGACAAGGGCGGTGCAGTGAATATGTTTGATGATTTCGACATTGATTACAATGCTCAGAAGTATCTTATCGAAACACGCTGCTCGGGTGCTTTGACCAAGCCTTATTCCGCTATTGCTCTCGAAACTAAGACCGCAACAGGCAGCGGCGACTAATCGAGGAGAAAATTCAAAATGGCAAAATTTTACGGAGTAATCGGCTACGCTGAAACAGTTGAAACACGTCCGGGAATATGGGAAAAGCAAATCACCGAAAGGCATTACTACGGTGACGTTACAAGGAACACGCGCAGACTTCAATCTTCCGACAAACTCAATGACGACATCAACATATCCAACGAAATCAGTATCGTAGCCGACCCGTTTGCCAACCAAAATTTTCATTCTATGGCATATGTTGAGTTTATGGGGGCTAAATGGAAAATCACAAATGTTGAGGTTCAATACCCGAGATTGATTCTGTCGATTGGAGATGTGTACAATGATGTCGAATAGATTAAAGCTGCACGAGGAATTGGTTAATGTTCTCGGGACAAGAAACGTGTATTTTCAGCCCCCGGAAACGATTAAGATGAAGTACCCCTGTATAGTGTACGAAAAGGAAAACATCGAAACTCTTTTTGCAGACAATAAGCCCTATAAAACCAGAGTACGATATTCAGTAACGGTTATCGATACGGATTCGGAAAGTGAAGTTGCGGGGAAAATTCTCGCTCACTTTCCAATGTGTGTTTACAGCGGACATTATACGGCGGACAATCTTAATCACGATTCTTTAATTTTATATTATTAACAGGAGGAATGTTAAATGAGTAAGCTTGTATGGGATACAACAGGTGAACGTTATTACGAAACAGGTGTTAAAAAAGGTGTTCTTTATCCGCAGAGCAGCACGGGAACATATCCAAAAGGTGTTGCGTGGAACGGCTTGACGGCTGTAACGGAAAGTCCGTCGGGTGCAGAATCGAATCCTATTTATGCGGACGATATCAAGTATGTTGATTTGAGGTCTGCCGAGGAGTTCGGTGCTACAATCGAAGCATATACATATCCCGATGAATTTGCGGCATGTGACGGTTCGGCTGAGATTGCCGACGGCGTTACAATCGGTCAGCAGACAAGAAAGGCTTTTGGTCTTAGCTACAGAACGGTTCTCGGCAACGATACCGAGTTTGAAGACCACGGCTATAAGCTTCATTTGATTTACAATGCAACGGCTTCGCCCACAGAGAAAGGCTATCAGACTATCAACGACAGTCCCGAAGCAATTACATTCTCGTGGGAAGTGACAACAACTGCAATTCCCGTTGCGGGTTACAAACCGACTGCTATTCTTACTATTGATTCCACAAAGGCTAATGCAGCAAAGCTTAAGGCGTTGGAAGACATTCTATACGGAACGGACGAAGCAGAAGCAAGACTGCCTCTTCCCGATGAAGTTGCAACATTGATGAAAACAACATCTTAATCTAAAAACAACCGATTTGAAAGGAGATAATTTTTATGTTAAAAAAGACAGTTACCTATACTGATTACAACGATAATACAAGAACAGAGGATTTCTATTTCAATCTCACCAAGGCAGAGCTTACCGAGATGAATCTTTCGACAACAGGCGGATTGGAGCAGATGATTCGTGACATCATTGCCGCTCAGGATACTCCGAAAATCATTGCAATTTTCAAAGAACTGCTTCTTAAGTCTTACGGTGTGAAATCTGCGGACGGCAGAAGATTCATCAAAAGCAAGGAGCTTTCAACGGAATTTTCACAGACGGAAGCGTTTCCGATTATCTATATGGAGCTTCTTACCGATGAGGGCAGTGCCGAAAAGTTTATGACGGGCATTCTCCCTTCCGATATGCAGGGAACAATGCAGAACGCTTTGGAAGAAAGTAATGCTAAAGATAACAATTCCGGCAAGTGAGCAGTATGATTCGGTAAATAACCTTTTCTGCTATACAAAAGAGCAAACTTTAGTTTTGGAGCATTCTTTAGTTTCAATTTCAAAATGGGAATCAAAATGGCACAAGCCTTTTCTCGGAAAAGAGCGTAAAACATTCGAGGAAACCATTGACTATATAAAATGTATGACATTGACACAAAATGTTGACCCATTAGTATACAACGGAATTACTCAAAGTGTAATCAATGAGGTTTTTGACTATATTGATGAGCCTATGACGGCTACAACATTCTCAAAAGAAAAGGCTTCTCCCAACAGAGAAGTGATAACCGCAGAAATCATCTATTATTGGATGATAGCTTTGCAGATTCCGTTTGAATGTCAGAAGTGGCATCTTAACAGACTGCTTACTCTTATAAAAGTATGCAGCATTAAGAATTCTCCAAACAGAAAAATGAGTAAACGTGAGCTTATGAGCAGAAACAGAGCATTGAACGCATCAAGACGAAAAACATTAAACAGCAGAGGATAAAAAGGAGGGTTGCCCGATGGCTTCTATCAAACACTCAGGAAGCTTTAATAAAATTGAGAAATTTCTTAATTTTGTATCAGACATAAGAAATATGCCAAATTTGGATAAATACGGCAGGGAGGGTGTTGCGGCATTAGCATCGGCAACCCCCGTTGACAGCGGAAAAACCGCTGCATCTTGGGATTACGAAATTGTAGAAAAACGTGGTTCTGTGACCATAAACTGGACTAATTCAAACATAAACGACGGAGTTCCCGTAGCATTGGTATTACAGTACGGTCACGGAACAAGAAACGGCGGCTACGTTAAAGGTATAGATTACATCAACCCGGCATTAAAGCCGTTATTTGAAAAAATTGCCGAATCGGCGTGGGAGGAAGTGGTTAGAGCATGAGTTCGGTAGATAACAGAGTTGTTCAGATGAAGTTTGATAACAATCAGTTTGAGAGCGGTGTCAAAACAACCATAAGTTCTCTTGAAAAACTAAAAGAGAGCCTAAATATGGCAAGTGCCGCAAAGAGTTTATCAAAGCTTGAAGATTACGGTAAAACATTTTCGGTATCGGTTTCTTCAAGCGTTGAAAGCATTGCCGACAGGCTTTCGGCGATGGGAACGATAGGCACAACAGTTCTGTCGAATTTGACTACTTCCGCTATGCAAATGGCTTCCAAAATTTCAAATATGGTGATAAGTCCTATTATATCTGGAGGTAAATCAAGAGCCTTGAATATCGAACAGGCAAAGTTCCAGCTTGAGGGTCTGGGAATTGCTTGGGAGGATATTGAGGAGGACATCAGCTACGGTGTACAGGATACGGCTTACGGTCTGGATTCCGCCGCAAAGGCAGCTTCACAGCTTACCGCTTCGGGAGTTAAGCTCGGTGACGAGATGAAAAGCTCCCTAAGAGGTATTTCTGGTGTAGCCGCAATGACAAACAGTAGCTATGACGATATCGCAAGGATATTTACAACCGTTGCCGGTAACGGCAGACTTATGAGCGACCAACTTAACCAGTTGGGAAGCAGAGGTCTTAATGCGGCGGCTACTCTTGCGAAATCGTTAGGCGTAACGGAACAGGAAGTCCGTGAAATGACCTCAAAAAGTCAAATAGACTTTAAAACATTTTCCGACGCAATGGACAGTGCTTACGGTGAACATGCCAAAGACGCAAATAAAACGTTCACTGGCGCATTATCCAATATGAAAGCCGCTATGTCGAGAATAGGTGCGAAGTTCGCCACTCCCGCATTTGATAATCTTAAAGATGTAATGAATGCGTTGATTCCCGTAATAAATGCGATAAACAAAGGCTTAGACCCTCTTGTCGATATAGCAACAGCGGGTATGGAGAAGATATCGAAGTTTACAGTTAAATGTCTTGGAAATCTAGGTGGACTTGGCGAAACGGCAAAGAAAGAGGCAAAAAATCTTGAAGAGTTTGCAGACATCGCAAAGCAAGTAATAAAAGGAGATTTCGGCAACGGTGAGGAAAGGCGTAAGCAGCTGGAGGCTCTCGGCTATTCTTATGAAGATGTTCAGGCAAAAGTTAATGCTCTTCTGGGTGTAACGTCAGATTTAAACGATACTTCCGCAAAAGTGGAAGTACCCAGTTTCGATACGCTTATTTCGATAATCGAAAATTTTATCAAGTCCGTAAAAAATGTCGGCAGCACTGCTTTAAAAATTCTTCAAACGGTAAACAAGGCATTTAAGGAAGTATTTCCGCCGACCACACTTGAAAATGCAGATTCGTTTATGAAGAGTGTCGAGAACTTGACTTCAAAATTCAAAATGACCGATGATACGGCAGGCAAACTAAAAAGCTCTTTCAAGGGTTTGTTTGCAATTTTCGATATCGGAAAGCAAGGTATTTCGGCTGTACTGAAAACCATATCTCCTTTAACGGATAACGTTGTAGGATTCGGAGAAAAGATTTTAGATGTTGCTTCTAATCTGGGAGATTACATTTTTAAGGTTGACGATACCGCAAAGAAAAACGATACATTCTACAAAACCTTAAAGAATATCTCCGAGTACATCAAATCGGACTTCAATTCTCTTCTTCCAAAGATTAAAGAATTTTACAAAAGTTTTTGTGAGTTGATAAAACCCTTGACGGAGCAATTATCCAAAGCAAAAAATTCTTTTTCGGACTTTACCGAAAAGGGTATGAGTAAGGATAAGCTCAATAAAATAAAAACCGTCAGCGGAATTTTTAAATCATTGATTGAATCGGTTCTGAACGTAGGAACTGCTATTCTGAGAATTGCAAAGCCTATTTCACAGGCTTTTATTGAGATGTTTCCGCCAATACAGATTAAAACTATCGGCAATCTGGCAAACGGATTATCGGATTTTACAGCTAAACTTAAAATCAGCGATGAAACAGCCGATAAGATAAAGGGTACTTTTAAAGGCTTGTTTGCGGCAGTCGATATTGTAAAACAGATTTTCTCTGCTTTGATAAGAACAATTTTCCCGACCACGAATCATTTCGGTAAATTGGGAGAGGGTATTCTTACGGTAACATCATTCTTAGGTGAACATCTTGGAGAACTGGATAAAATTATCCGTAAAAACGATACTTTCTATACGGTTCTGCAAACTGTCATCGACTTTATAAAATCGGGGTTCGGAGCAGCTAAAGATAAGGTTCACGAACTTTCAGGAGCTTTTGAGAAGATAACGGGCATAGATTTCAGTATGCCGACGTTCAAGGATTTTTCCGACATTGCTCAGAAGATTAAGGACAAGCTTTCAAACTTTCCCGATATTTTCGGAAAAGCTAAGGATTCCGTTAAGGAGTTCTTTAATTCATTCGGTAAAGATGATACCGAATCCGTAAACGATAAAACGGCAGCTTTTGAAATGATTTCAAGTATTTTTGAGTTTCTGTCAAAAGTATTGAGTACAGTATCTCCGAAAATAGGAGGTGCTTTATCGGGAATTTCCGATGCCTTTAAAGATACATTTACTTCAGTTGACATTGACCGACTTCTGAAAATTCTCAACATTGCTACGTTTGCAGGAATTATCAATGCGATAAATAAATTAAAAAGTGTTGTTTCAACTATTTTCAGTTTTGGAAGAGTGTTCCATAATCTTAATGGCATTCTTGTCGGTGTTAAAGGAACTTTAACTGCATACACAAAAGACATAAAGGCTAACACTATGGTTAAGTACGCAGGAGCAATCGCAATTTTAACAGCTTCACTCATTGCACTTTCAATGATTAAGGAAGAGAGATTAACAAGTGCCTTGGGTGCTATGACAAGTATGTTCGTGGAATTGTTTGCCGCAATGTTTCTTATGGATAAGCTTATCGCTAAAGACAATAAGGGCGGTCTTATGAAGATGACGTTCAGTTTGATAATGATATCAACCGCCGTTTCGATACTTGCCGGAGTTGTAAAAAAGCTTGGAAAGCTTGATACCGACCAACTCACAAAAGGACTTATGGGATTCGCAGTAGTTATATTCGGTTTGTTTGGTTTCCTTAAGGCTGCCGACTTTGAAAAAGTAAGCATCGAAAAAGGAGCGGGCTTGATACTTATAGCAGTAGCTCTTAATATGATGTCAAGTACCGTGAAAAAACTCGGCAAGCTTGATGTTGACCAACTTGTAAAAGGATTGATAGGGTTAGCGGTTTTATTAGCTGAGATAGTAGGTCTTACAACTTTCATCGGTAATCCGACAAAGCTTATTTCTACGGGAATAGGCTTGAATATTATTGCAGCTTCAATGCTTATATTTTCAAAAGCAATAGAAGTGTTGGGTAACTTATCTGCAAAAGATTTGGCTAAGGGTCTTGTCGCAATGGCTGTGGCTTTGGCTGAAATATGTTTAGCGTGTATGTTTATGCCGGCTTCGCTGCCGCTGCTTTCCGTAGGATTGGTTTCGGTAGCTGTAGGATTGAATCTCCTTGCATTTGCACTGAAAACAATGGGCAGTATGTCTTGGGAGGAAGTTGCCAAAAGTCTGCTGACATTAACAGGTTCACTTGCGGCAATCACAATTGCTATGATATTTATGAAGAGTGCTATACCCGGAGCAGCAGCCTTGCTGGTTGTAGCAGGTGCGTTGACTGTATTAGCACCTATTTTAATGATGTTCGGAAAAATGGGTCTTGATGAAATTGGAAAAAGCTTGTTAATGCTTGCAGGCATATTTGCTGTATTTGGAATAGCTTCTGCTCTTTTAAGTCCTGCGATACCCACAATGCTTGGTTTGGCAGGTTCAATAGCACTTCTCGGTGTAGGTTTGCTTGCGGCAGGTGCAGGCTTGGCTTTGGCAGCAATTGGTATAGGAGCGTTGGTAGCCTGTACTGCGGAGCTGACGGCTTTCGTAAAGCTGCTTGGAGATTTGGGAGTTGCGATAATCGATGCTATAGCAAGAATAGGGGTTGCTTTGTATGATTACGTCAGCCAATCGCTTCCTAAAATGTGGAGTATTGCTTTTATGATTGTATTAACTTTTCTGAAAGGTATAGCCGATAATATAGGTGCTATAGTCGAAACAGGAACGTTAATACTTCTCAATTTCTTAAAGGGATTGGGAAGTCATATAGACGAAATTGTTGTTGCAGCTCTTACGATTATTGTAAAATTTGTAAACGGAATTTCCTCAATGCTGCCGACTATCATTGAAGCGGGCATTAATTTAATGCTTAATTTTATAAACGGAATGGCGGACGGAATCAGAGAAAATACCGATAAAATTCTTTCAGCGGTTCAAAATCTCATAAGTGCTATAGTTGAATTTGCTCTTTCGGCTTTGCAGCAATTGGTGAGAAATATTCCCGGTGTCGGTCAGAAAATGGTTGACGGACTTGAAGAAGCAAAGACAAAAGCCAGAGAAGCCCTTGCACCACAAGATATGGAGAAAATCGGTAAAGACGCAGCGTCTGCCACAGCGGACGGAATAAAATCGGGAAACGAAGAGGTTGGGAACGCAGGAAGCGGTTTGGGTGAAAGTGTTAAAAACGGTATCAGTTCTTTTATCGGAAATTTCGGTTCGCTTGGAAGTAATTTTGGTTCTGCATTTTCTTCGTCGTTGGGCGGAACAAAAGACGTAGTATTAAATACCAGTGAGGATTTAGGATTTTCCGCAGTAGGAGGACTTGGATCAGCTCTTGGAAACTTCGGTTCAATGGGTTCTGATTTTGGTTCTGCATTTTCTTCGTCGTTGGGTGAAACAGACGGTATGGCATCAATTGCGGTAGGAGGTCTTGGTCAAACGGTAACGAACGGTCTTGATTTAGACTTTTCAAATATAGGAAAATCATCGGGTGATACATATGTTTCGGGACTTTCGGACACTACAGATGATGTTGAAGATTCAACAACAACCTTGATGACCACAGCAACAAATAATTTGGAAAAGGCAAATTCAAAATTCAAAAAGACAGGTTCTGATAACGGCACTAATTATGCGTTGGGAATATCGGGTGAAAAGACACGTGCGTCAAATGCAGGAAAAAACATTGCCGAAACAGGAGCAAAGGGCAGCAGCTCCAAAGCTATGGAATATCGATTGGCAGGTACAAATGCCGGAAAAGGCTTTGCCGCAGGACTTTACGATTCCGAAAGCGAAGTTCACAATGCAGCAGTGTATGTTGCTCAATCGGCATTAAATTCTATGAACTCGACTTTGGACATACATTCTCCGTCAAGAGAATTTTCAAAGGTGGGAACAAACTCTGATAAAGGTCTTGCACTTGGTTTGATGAACTCCATGGGAGTAGTGACCGACGCTTCGGAAGCGGTCGGAGAACAAACTAAGAAATCTTTGGAAAAATCCTTGTTGAGGGTATCGGATATTCTCACAGACGATTTTGACGTTGACCCGACAATTCGCCCTGTTGTGGATTTATCCGATGTAACGGACAGTGCCAACAGGATTAACGGTATGTTTGGTCAGAGAGATTTGAAGCTAGGAAATATAAACGCTCAGATAACCGACAGAAAAATGCAGCTTCTTTCCGATATCGTTTCCAAAATGCAAAACGATAACAGTTTTGATTCGGCTGAAATAGTCAGAACGATAACCGAGCTTAGGGGAGATGTGGCTTATCTGGGAAAAGCTATAGGCAAAATGCAGGTGGTTATGGATAACGGAGCTTTGGTAGGTTCGCTTGTCGCAACTATGGACGAAGCTTTGGGAAAACGAGCTGTTTACAGAGGGAGGAGTAATTGATGTATCATTCGGTTACATTTATTATAGGCAATTCCGAGATTAAGAAAAATACTTGGAGCAGTTGGCATTTAATTCCTACCTCCCGACCCGTATTCAATCCACCTGCCGTAAAAACAGAATACGTTGATGTTCCGAACTCAGACGGAGTTATCGATTTTACAGAATCACTTACGAACAGTCCTACATATAAATACAGAGAAGGTTCTATTGAATTTATAGTAGAAAACGGACATCAGAGATGGAGTGATTTATATTCGGAAATAATGAACGTACTTCACGGAAAATACGGCAAAGCTATTCTCGAAGACGACCCCAATTATTATTACGAGGGTAGATTCTTTGTGAACGGGTGGAAATCCGATACGCATTGGTCGTTAATAACCATCGGCTATAAGGTGAAGCCGCAAAAGATAATCGCAGACTGAAAGGAGGTATCTTATGTACCATTCTATGACATTTATAAAGAACTACTATGCTCAAAAGAACACATGGGACGATTGGCACTTGATACCTACCTCTCGTCCCGTAATCAATCCGCCAACAGTGAAAACAAAAGAAATTGAAATTCCCGGTTCCGATGACGTAATAGATTTAACCGAATCCCTTAAAGGTTATCCGATATACGGCAACAGGGAGGGTTCTCTTGAATTTATCGTGGAAAACGGACACAAGGAATGGCGTTTGATATATTCGGAAATTTTAAATTTTCTGAACGGTCAATATATGAAAGTGATCCTTGAGGACGATTTGGCACATTATTACGAGGGAAGATTTTCCGTGAACGAATGGAAATCGGATCCGCATTGGTCGGTAATTACTATTGATTATAACCTTAAACCGTATAAGCTGGCAGTACATAGGTCTATTGAAGATTGGGAATGGGATCCGTTTGATTTTGAGGATGGAATAATTCAGCAGGATTTTTTTTACGACATTGAAGTCAACAGCGATTCGTTTGCAACACGTAATTACAGTAACGTTCAGCTTGTAGGAAGAAAACCTGTATGCCCGAGTTTTGGAGTTACCTCTTCTGAGGGTATAACCATAAAGCTTTACAATGAAGAACTGGGCATATCGGTAACAAAGACATTTGAAAACGGCTGGACAAAAGATCCCGATTTCATTTTTTCAAACATATCGATGGACAACTACTTGCTTGTTAGCTTTAAAGGGTACGGCAAGGTTTCAATAGATTTCAGAAGTGGAGGTTTATAAATGTACAGTATTTATGCGGGCGATACTTGCATATACAATGATTCTTATGTGTTGGACGAATTAACTCTCATAGATCCCGTGCTGACAATGGAAGAAAATGCTTCGGGTTCTCTTGAAATGACGCTGCCTCCCGGCAATGTCGGATATTCTTGGATACAGCGTATGACAACTGAAATAACCGTAAAAAAGGACGGCAGTGAAATTTGGTCGGGCAGAGTTCTGTCGGAATCCACGGATTTTTGGAACAGGCGAAAATTATATTGTGAAGGGGAGTTGGCATATCTGAATGATTCGATTCAACCACCTAACGAATACCATGATGTAACTGTCAGAGGATTCCTTGAAAGGTTGATATACATACATAATAAAAGGGTCGAGGATGACGATTATATTGATAAAACCTTTGTAGTCGGAATAAACTGATTGAAAAGTCAAGTACAAAATCCTGATAATTTTAAAAATTTACGATTTTACTCTCTCTAATGGTAAGATTGTTAATTTTTTTC
>CADCHW010000022.1 GCA_902801245.1 uncultured Ruminococcus sp. | reverse complement strand
TTTACAAACTCGTAGCCCTTGCCCGGGTTCGGCTCAATCTTAATCTTAACATGACCGTACTGACCCTTACCGCCTGACTGTCTTGCATACTTCTGGTCAACATCAGCGTTGCCCTTGATTGTTTCTTTATAAGCAACCTGCGGCTTACCTACAGTTGCTTCAACCTTAAACTCTCTGAGAAGTCTGTCAACAATAATCTCAAGGTGAAGCTCACCCATACCTGCGATAATTGTTTGACCTGTTTCTTCATCGGTATAAGCCTTGAACGTCGGGTCTTCCTCTGCGAGCTTTGCAAGAGCAATACCCATTTTCTCCTGACCTGCTTTAGTCTTAGGCTCGATAGCAACACGGATAACCGGCTCCGGGAACTCCATAGACTCAAGAATTACAGGATGTTTTTCATCACAGAGTGTGTCACCTGTGGTTGTATTTTTAAGACCGATAGCGGCAGCGATATCACCTGCATAGCAAGTCTGGATATCCTTTCTGTCATTAGCGTGCATCTGCACGATTCTACCGATACGCTCGTTATTATCCTTAGTGGAATTGTAAACCGTTGTACCTGCATTGATGCTTCCCGAATAAACTCTGAAGAAGCAGAGCTTACCAACAAACGGGTCTGTAGCAATCTTAAATGCAAGTGCGGAGAACGGCTCGTCATCAGAAGCATGTCTTTCGATCTCCTCTTCTGTATCGGGGTTTACACCCTTGATAGCCGGAATATCTGTCGGAGCAGGCATATAATCAATAACTGCGTCCAAAAGCTTCTGAACACCCTTGTTACGGTAAGAAGTACCGCAAGTTACGGGAACCATTGTATTTGCGATTGTACACTTACGGATAGTAGTTTTGATTTCGTCAATAGTGAGTTCCTCACCGCCGAAATACTTCTCCATAAGGTCATCGTCCTGCTCTGCAACAGCCTCGATGAGTTCATCGTGGTATTTCTGAGCAAGTTCCTTCATATCCTCAGGGATATCTTCCTCTCTCATATCCTTACCGAGGTCATCGTAATAAACCTCAGCCTTCATAGTGATAAGGTCAATAATACCCTTAAATGTATCTTCCGAACCGATCGGGAGCTGAATCGGAACGGCATTACATTTCAAACGATCCTTCATCATCTGAACAACTCTGTAGAAGTCCGCACCCATGATGTCCATTTTGTTGACATAAACCATACGCGGAACTTTGTAGTTGTCAGCCTGACGCCATACAGTCTCAGACTGCGGTTCAACACCGCCCTTAGCACAAAGAACAGTTACAGAACCGTCGAGAACTCTGAGTGAACGCTCAACTTCTACTGTAAAGTCAACGTGACCCGGGGTGTCAATGATGTTGATACGGTGCTTGTCGTACTGATGTTCCGAACCCTGCCAGTAACAGGTTGTAGCAGCAGAAGTGATTGTGATACCTCTCTCCTTTTCCTGATCCATCCAGTCCATTGTGGAAGCACCCTCATGTGTTTCACCAATCTTGTAATTAACACCTGTATAGAATAGGATACGCTCTGTAGTCGTAGTTTTACCGGCATCGATGTGAGCCATGATACCGATATTACGAGTTCTTTCAAGTGAAACTTCTCTTGGCATAGTATCCTCCTATTTTTATTACCATCTGTAGTGTGCGAAAGCCTTGTTTGCTTCTGCCATCTTGTGTGTATCGTCACGCTTCTTGGCAGCACCGCCTGTGCCGTTTACGGCATCAAGAATTTCGCCTGCGAGTCTTTCCTTCATAGTCTTCTCAGAACGAAGTCTGGAATACTTGGAAATCCAACGAAGACCCAAAGTCTGTCTTCTCTCAGGTCTAACCTCCATAGGTACCTGGTAGTTAGCACCGCCGACACGACGTGTTTTAGTTTCGAGAACAGGCATAACGTTCTCCATAGCTTCCTCGAAAACCTCAAGGGGATCTCTTCCGGTCTTCTGATTAACGATATCGAAAGCACCGTAAACGATCTTCTGAGCTACACCCTTTTTACCGTCGTACATAATGTTATTGATAAGACGTGTAACGAGCTTTGAGTTGTAGATAGGATCTGCCAAAACATCTCTCTTAGCGATAGAACCTCTTCTTGGCATTTTAACTTCCCTCCTTCATAAATAGAATGATATCATAGGTACTCGAAAGTGACAAACTCCCGTCGCCAATACAGAGGCGAATATATAAAAACGCTCCGTATTGAGCTACAAAATCATCTTAAATAATTAAATAACTTTTAAGAATTTGTCGTTCCTTTTACTTACCTGCTTTCGGACGCTTAGCACCGTACTTAGAACGAGCCTGCATACGCTTTGCAACACCCTGTGCGTCAAGTGTTCCTCTGATGATGTGGTAACGAACACCCGGGAGATCCTTAACACGACCGCCACGAATCAAAACAACACTGTGCTCCTGCAAATTGTGACCTACACCCGGAATGTATGAAGATACTTCGATACCGTTTGAAAGTCTTACTCTGGCAATCTTTCTGAGAGCTGAGTTAGGCTTCTTAGGTGTAGCTGTTTTAACAGCTGTGCAAACGCCTCTCTTTTGAGGTGAGCTCTGGTCGATAGCCTTACGCTTCTTTGAGTTCCAGCCTTTCAAGAGTGCAGGTGCTTTTGCCTTCTTCTCGGATACTTCTCTGCCCTTGCGAACAAGTTGGTTAAAGGTTGGCATTTCTAGCATTTCTCCTTTCTTCTGAATTTGTGTGTGCAGTGCATTGGATACACTTTGCCCCACAATTACTAATTGTACAGTAATCGCTTTAAAAAGTCAATAAGTATTTTTACAAAAAACAAAGAATTTTAAATTTCTCTGTTTTCATTAAAATTCCGATAATAATTATAAAATTTTAGTTTATTTTTCCATTACCAACGGCAGAGTTTTTATATATCAATATTATAAACCCAATTTTTGTAAATATTCATCACAGATTTATATTATTGGATTTTCATAAATGCTTGAAAATATCTTCGCTTGCTTTAAGAAGATACACGGGAAAATCTTCACCGGTACGCTTAAAATTAAATATACACAGAAAATTATTATCTTTAGATAACACACTCAAATTACATCACAACCTTTAATGTTTAATCTTCACGAACAAGAGTTTGACGGTGATTCTCAATCATACGATTTATTTTTTCCTCGCTGATTTCGTACTTTTTAGAGAGGTCAATTATTTTGCTTTCCATAAAGTCAAGTAAAATATGGTCGCTGATTGGTGAAATTCCGTCCCAGAGGTGAGCGTATTTCTCGTCGGCATGGCTGTCTTTCGGGTCGATAGCCTTTGCACTTCTTAGAATTTTCTCGGTGTAGAGGTCGATATAATGAGAAGCTTCACTTCCAAATGCCCATTCAAATTCTTGTAATATCGCTGTTTCATCAGTAACGTGAATATCTTCGGCATTATTACAAAGCGGATACGGACGATTATAGCCGACTGCCGCAAGTGCGTCTGTGATAGTTTTTCTCACGCCGCCGCTTTCAACAATATATCCGATACCGTAAGTACGCATTTCCTCGTTTACCTTTGAAATATGCTCCGCAAGAAAAAGCTGTATGCCTTTCTTTTTCAGCTTCTTATAAAGCAGACCGAGTTCGCTTGCAGCCGTGGAATCAAGACTGCCTATGCCGCTTGCATCTACTATAATATATTTTGTATCATCTTTTACTGTATTTTCGATATTATCTATAAATCCTTTTACATTTGCAAAGAAAAGGTTTCCGCTGAAACGATATATTATAACATTCTTAATTGGACGAGCCTTAGCATATGTTGCGAGGTCGTAGAAATGATTTCTGCCCGGGATAACTCCGAGAAATGAAGTCGGAGGGTCGCTCTCTCTGATAATGACATTGAAAAACGAAAGGATAACACCGATTACAACTCCGTAAATAGTTCCAAAAATAAGCACACCTGCAAATGCTGCAAGAAAAATCAAATACTCCTTGCGGCTGCTTTTGCGAAGTTTCCTTGCAAGCGAAAATTCCGTGCCGCTCCACAAAGCACAAACTACAATCGAAGTAAGGACAGGTACAGGCAGATAACTGATAAATCCCGTACCGAAAAGTAAGATAGCCGCCATAACTGCGGAAGCAACTACAGATGTTAATTGACTTTTTCCTCCGAACTGGTCATTCATCGAAGTTCTCGAAACACTTCCGTTTACGGGACAAACCCCTATAAATGCCGATGCAATATTACAAACCGAGAATGCCAGAAGTTCGCTGTTATCGTCGATTTTGTAGTCATTTTTGGCAGCGAAATTATGTTCGGCAAGGAGAGTTTCGGCGGCGATAACAACAGCAATTGTGAATCCCGAAATAATTCCCGTATAGCAATAATCAAGACTGAAATCGGGCATTGAAAAATTTCCAAGACCTTTTGACACTTCCGGCAAGGTGTTGATTTTAAGCGTTCCGCAGAAATTTGTAAAATACTGTGCCACGGCGGCAATCAGCATTACAACGACAGACACAGGAATTTTTGGGGAAACTTTTTTGAATACTTGAATCACGAATATACATACAAATGCAATTATCAGAGAATTAAGATTAAAACTGTTTTTGAACTCTTTAAAAATATTAGGAAGTAATTCCCTTAATTCGCCTGTGCCTGCCTGACCGCCGAAAAGCTTCGGTGTCTGCATTAAAATAATTGTAGAGCAAATTCCCGTGATGAATCCACCCATTACCGGTTCGGAAACAAATCGTGTGAGTTTTCCAAAATTCATCAGGTAGAACACCAACAGCCATATTCCGGTAAAAAAAGAAATTATGGGCACTTGCAGCAACGCTTCTTTTGAACCGCTTACTATCCCCAAGCCTGCGAGCGTACCCCCGACCAATGCGGCAGGAGCGGCATCTATACCGAATATGTACTGCGGCGACGATGAAAAAATAGCAAACAGCAGCACGGGAATTACCGAACCGTAAAGTCCGTACTGCGGAGGAAGTCCTGCAATTTGCGAATATCCCATTGAAATCGGTATTGATACCAAAGCGATAATTATTCCGCTTATTATGTCGTTTTTTATTGTATTTTTATTTAATTTTTTCAGTCCGTTCATCATAAAAGCATATCATTCCTTTATAATCTGTCATCAATTCATTGTTTTAAAGTACTATAATAATAACACTAATTCAATGAAAATTCAATACTTTTTGCCTAAATATAAATCTATTGTGTCATAAATATTTATCTTATTTCCGCACTTTGACAATGCTTTAATCATATCATTTTCAAAATTGTCTTTAACATCTTTCGGGAGCGAACAGTGGTCGGAATATGTATTCAGTAACTTAATATATTCATCTGTCGATAATGTTCTTGTTCTGCTGTACAAATTGCACTGAATATCTTCAAAACCGTTCTCTTGCAGTTCGGAGCGGATTTTCAAAGTATCTTTCTCGGAAAATTGTTTTGCCTTATCGGATTTGCCGTAATATTTGTCATAGACTTCCGCATTTTTGACATTGGTAATATCCTCGGAATTTCTCACAAAAGGACGATTCCAGAACAACACCATAATGCCCCCGGACTTCAAAAGATTTTTGACCCTCCGATATTTTTCATCGGGCAGCCAGTGAAAAGCAGTTGCGGAATATATCAAATCATAATTATTTTCGGGCAGTGATTCGGTCATAAAATCTCCGCAAACGGCATTGAAATTACTGTATGATGAAAATTTTTCTCTCACGGAACTTATAAGCTTCTCCCCTATATCAACCGCCGTAACGTGAAAATTCTTATCAAGAAACGGTTTTGTAGCCTGACCTGTACCAATACCAATTTCAACAGCATTTATATTGTTTGTAATATTTATATATTTGAAAATGTCATTATATAGTTTATCGGGGTAAGTCGGTCGGATTACGTCGTAATTCTCTATATTACTGTTAAAAATCAATCTTTTCTCCATATAATCTCCGTTCTATTTAAAAATCCACCTGACTGAAAAATATCGGTCAGGTGGAACTGTTTAATGTTTAAGAATCCTGCTCTGCTGCGGCTTGTTTCTGCCTTTTAATAACCTTAAGACGTGAAAATTCTTCTCTGTCCTTTTCATCGAGAGCGTCCGTAATATACTTAACAGTACCCTCAAATCGGGGAATCATAATATTTTTCAAAGCGTTTGCACGTCTTTGAGTTGTGCTGATTGCATTGGCGAGTCTGTAAACGCTGTTTTCAATCTCGGCAAGGTGTGCAGTCAAATATTTTACTTCCATAAATTTCTGCTGTGCATCGTCAAGAATCGAATTGGTCGTATACAAACCATACTGCAATTCAAGACCCTCTTTTTCTTGTATGGCAACAATCGGAATTTCAACACCCATTACACTTCTGTAGGATAAAGTGAGGGAATCCTCTTCCGGAACGGAGCGGGAAATTTCATCGCAGAAACCCATTGTTATGTTAGCCGTTTCAAGTGCGAGATACGCTTCCTCATACGCTTTGTCGATTTTGCCCTGAATAGCCTTTACATGGTCAATCAAAGACATCATCTCACGAATGAGAATATTTCTCTTCTTGTCAAGCAGCTCGTAACCCAGCCTAGACAGTTCAAGCGACTTCTTCGCATTCATCAAATTACCTTTGGTAGGTACTGCTTGTGCAGCCAATTATCTCACCTCACATATTAATGTACGGGATATATTATTCCTCTTTGGCTTTATAGAACTTATCGAGAATCTTATCGTCAACTCTGTCAAGCTCACCTCTCGGGAGATATCCGAGAAGCTCCCAGCCCAAATCAAGACTTTGCTCGATTGAACGGTTCTCCGTAAACTTTTGATTTACAAACTGCTCCTCGAATTTTTCGCCGAATGAAAGATACTTTTTATCAATCGGAGAAAGCTCCTCCGCACCGATTACAGACGCAAGCGAACGTGCATCGATAACCTTTGCATACGAAGAAAACAGCTGATTTGCCAAAGCTTGGTGGTCGGCTCTTGTGTAACCCTCGCCAATACCGTCTTTCATCAAACGTGAAAGCGACGGCAGAATATCAATTGGCGGATAAACTCCCTGACCCTGCAATGCACGGTCAAGAACTATCTGACCCTCTGTGATATATCCTGTCAAGTCGGGGACTGGGTGAGTAATGTCATCGTTAGGCATTGTGAGAATCGGAATCTGTGTAACAGAACCCTTGCTGCCCTTGACCATACCTGCACGCTCATAAAGAGAAGCAAGGTCTGAATACAAGTAACCCGGATAACCCTTTCTGCCGGGAATTTCGCCCTTAGATGAACTAAATTCACGAAGTGCTTCGGCGTAAGATGTCATATCAGTCATAATAACAAGAACGTGCATATCAAGCTCAAAAGCGAGATACTCCGCAACCGTCAATGCACATTTAGGGGTAAGGATTCTCTCGATAATCGGGTCGTTTGCAAGATTCAAGAGCATAACAACCTTATTCATTACACCGAACTCTTCAAAGCTTCTCTTGAAGTAATCGGCAACGTCATTCTTAACACCCATTGCAGCGAATACAACACAGAAACCTTTTCCGTCATCATCGGCAATTTTCGCCTGACGAACTATCTGAACCGCAAGCTCGTTGTGCTTCATACCCGAACCCGAAAATATCGGAAGCTTCTGACCACGGATAAGAGTGATAAGAGTATCGATAGTCGAAATACCCGTGTTGATATAGTTCTTAGGATAAACACGAGATACGGGGTTGAGCGGTGTGCCGTTGATGTTGGCCTTTTTCTCGGGATAGATATCGCCAAGACCGTCAATCGGTTTGCCCGAACCGTTCAAAATTCTGCCGATAATCTCTTTGGAAAGCGGCATCTCCATAGGCTTGCCTGTAAGATGTGTTTTTGTATTCTTCAAAGAAATATTTCTTGTACTCTCAAAAACCTGAACAACTATTCTTTCGCCGTCAATCTGAACGATTCTGCCTTGTCTTACAGTGCCGTTGTCCAGACGAATGTCAACGATTTCCTCATAAAAAGCGTCTTTAACTCCGTCAAGGACGATAAGAGAACCGTTTATTTCTTTTACACCAACATAATCTAAAACCATTCTGTTTCATTCCTTTCTTATAGAGTTAAATGGCTTAATTGAATTCGGCAGTCAAGGTTGAATTAAGAGCCTCGTCAATTTCTTTTTCATAAGTCTTGAAAAGCTCCGGCTTATCGTTTGGAATGTCGTACTTCATCTTTGTGAGCTTATCGAACAGACCGAGAGAAGTTATTCTTGAAATAGGAATATTTCTGCTGATAAGGTCTTCCGATACCTCGTGAAGATGAAGAATTGTCTTCATCATAAGCTTTTGCTTTTCAAGCGGAACGTATGTGTCGTCCTTATGGAAAGCGTTCTGCTGTAAGAAACCTACTCTGATAACACGAGCCGTTTCGATAACAAGCTTCTGGTCATCGGGGAGAACGTCCGCACCGATAAGCTTTACAATTTCCATAAGCTGATTTTCTTCCTGCAAAATTGCGTTAATTTTATTTCTGTACTCGATAAATTCACGACCCTCGTTTTTCTCGAACCACGGGTCAAGGTCGGTGAAGTACTCACTGTAGCTGGTCATCCAGTTGATAGCCGGATAGTGACGTGCATAAGCGAGAGCCTTATCAAGTGCCCAGAAACAGCGGGTAAATCTCTTTGTGTTCTGAGTTACGGGCTCGGAGAAGTCTGCACCCTGAGGAGATACCGCACCGATAACCGTTACTGAACCCTCTTTGCCATTTAAAGTTTCAACTCTTGCGGCACGCTCATAGAACTCGGAAAGTCTTGACGGCAGGTAAGCCGGAAAGCCTTCCTCGGCAGGCATTTCTTCAAGACGACCCGAAATCTCTCTCAAAGCCTCTGCCCAACGTGATGTTGAATCCGCCATGATAGCACAGTGATAACCCATATCACGATAATACTCTGCAAGTGTAATACCTGTATAAATAGATGCTTCACGAGCCGCAACAGGCATATTTGAAGTATTTGCGATGAGAACGGTACGGTCGGTCATAGGTCTGCCCGACTTCGGGTCAATAAGCTCGCCGAACTCCTGAAGTACTTGGCTCATCTCGTTTCCACGCTCTCCGCAGCCGACATAAACGATAATATCGGCATCGCACCATTTAGCAAGCTGGTGCTGTGTCATAGTTTTACCTGCACCGAATCCGCCCGGAACAGCTGCCGTACCGCCCTTTGAAATCGGAAGAAGAGTATCGATAACTCTCTGACCCGTGATAAGCGGAACATCGGCAGGAAGCTTCTTATTAACGGGACGAGGAGTTCTGATAGGCCACTGCTGACAGAGTGTCAAATCAATATTCTTTCCGTTCTCGTCCTTAATAACTACTACCGTATCGTTGATAGTATATTTTCCGTCCTTGGCAACCTTGACTACTTCGCCGTGTAACAGCGGAGAAACCATAACACGGTGTTCGATAATTGCCGTTTCGGGAAGTGTTGCGTAGATATCGCCGCCCTTTAGCTTGTCGCCGACTTTAACGGTAATATGTACGTCCCATTTTTTCTCGGTATCAAGCGATGAAACAGCCGCACCTCTCGAAATGAATGCACCGCCTGTCATTTTTTCGATTTCCTTAAGCGGTCGCTCGATACCGTCGAAAATATTATCCATAATGCCGGGACCGAGAAGTACGTTCATCGGAGCACCTGTGCCGACAACAATGTCGCCCGGCTTCAATCCTGTAGTTTCCTCATAAACCTGAATAGTGGTAGCCTTATCGGTAATTTTGATAACCTCTCCGACAAGTCTTTGCTCACCTACATAAACCATTTCCATCATGGAAAATGTTCTGCTGTTCTTTACAGTAACGACAGGACCGTTTATACCAAAAATTACATCATTATTTTCCAATCGTTTCATCTCCCTGTAAAAATATCTTAGACTGTTCTTATTCTACCGTAAAGCCGGAGTTTTCAACAAACACCTGCTTCTGAGCTTCAAACTTTGTGTCGAGAGTTTCATCGGCAACTATCGACAGCTCCTCGCAATAGCAGCGAATGCCGCCCAGCTTGATAGAATTATCAACTAACGTTTCGCAGTCATTAAAATATTTTTTTATCTGAGGGATAAACTTTTGGTCTTTCTCCGCAATATAAACGACTGCCTTTTTTCCGCCGAGATATTCACTTATTGTCTTAGCGGAGTTATTTATGTAGGCTTCATATTTTTTACTCTTTGAAAACTCGGCAAGCTTCTCAGCCGCTTCTTCAAAGACAGATTCAACCATTCGGTTACGCTTTTCAAAAAGCTCACGCTTAACAGCTGTTTCTTTCAAGGAATTTTCCTTAGCCAGAGATGTTCTGTACTCCGCCTTTTTCTTCTGAATATAGGCGAAAGCCGCCGCCGTACCCTCTTCGTTGGCACGGCTCAGCTGCTCCTCACGGAAAGCCTCAACCTCGGCTCTCATGGCTTGTTTTTGTTCCTCGGCATATTTTTCAATAGCCTCCAAAAAGCTGTTTGTCTTGCTGTTTGCATCTATCATAATAAACTGCTCCCAATCCTGACAAATTAAATTAATCCAACTTTATACCGATAGCGTCGTGAACATACTTAGTAATCGAATCACTTGTACGTCCGTTGCCGTGTCGGTCGGGAATTTCCACAATGAGCGGCTGTCTTCTGTTCATCTTGTAGTCCGTAATCATTTCGGGGCAAAGAGAAACAAGGTTAGCCGTCATCAATACTACTGCGACATCGTTCCGCTGCATAACCTCGGGAAGTGTTTTCTTAACCTCTTCTTCGGTATGTATAACTACGCCGTCAATACCTGACAATCTCATTCCCATGAGCGTATCCACGTTGTCGCTGATAAGATAAAATTTCATATGCACTCACATTCCTTTGTCGGAAAATCATTAACCGAGCTTTGAGAGAATAAGGATAGATACGAGCATACCGTAAAGTGCAACACCTTCACCAAGGGCAACGAAGATAAGCGACTTACCGAAGTTTTTCGGGTCTTCGCTTGTAGCACCGATAGCGGCAGGAGCAGCATAACCTACGGCAATACCGCCGCCGATACAGGAAAGTCCCGTTGCGATACCTGCACCGATAAGACCCATACCCATAGAGCTTGCAGCCTGAGCTGCTGCGTCGGCAGTTTCAGCGGCACTTGCAACCATCGGGCAGAGGAAGCATACGAGGAATACTGCACAGAAAGAAGCAATCTGCATATAGAGAGCCTTCTTCTTCTTGCAGCCTTTCTGAACTGCCTTGTTTGCAAGATAAACAGATGTGATACCAAAGATAACCGGGATAGCAAGTAATACGAATTCCATAATAAAGTACCTCCTAAATTCAATAAACAAAAACTAATTTAATGTTAAAAATAACTTTTGGTCGGGTACGTGAATATAAATAAGAATTAAACTATCTTCACGTATCGTCCGTTGGGATACCCCCACAGCGTTGTCTGCTTAGTTTTCTGCAAGAGTTGTGACAGGTTTGAATGCTCTGCCGTCGCCTTTGTAGAATCTGCCGAACATTTCGTAAAACTCAAGTCTGAGAACCTGAATACAAACAAGCAGAGCCTCAAGAGCCATAACGAAGATGTTTCCTATAATAACTATAAGAACATATCCAACACCGCTTGACATATTCGCAAGTGTGAATACAACCTCCATCATACCTGCATGAACGAGAACAAACGCACCCACACGCAGGAACGACATTGTATTTGTAACGTAGCTGAGAAGAACTTCAAAGAGTTCAAAGAAATTCTGAACGCAATAGCCGCCCCAGCTTTCGGGCTGCCAATCCTTTTTGCCCTCGGAGAGCTTTCCGAGAGGTTCTTTGAGGAATATAAGCAAAAGCGGAACTGCAATCAGTAAAATGATATAAAGCGGATTAGCAAGCTTTACTCCAAGAATCATCTGTGAAATAAGTGCCGCAACTACCGCAATATAGAACACCAAACCTGCAAGACCGTTATTTCCGAACACCGCATTTTCCTTATCGTGCATTTTGAACGATACTATTACATTCAAAATCATCGCAAGTGTTACCAAAATCATACCAATCGCCACAGCAAGGTAAATAATCGTGTTAGTTGTTGACGGCTGCATTACGCTTATCGGTTTTTCATCAAGTCCGAACAATGCTTTGTAGAGCGGATTTAACGCTTCCTCAAAGCCGAACACCGAACCGTACAGAAGTCCGAATACCGCACCCGAAATACCGCACGGAATAAGAATTGAACCAAGCGGATTTTTCTTTTTCTTCATAAATATGCCGAACAGCATTACCATAAGTCCGTGACCGACATCGCCAAACATTATACCGAACAAAACAGTATACGTGATAGCTATGAATGTTGTCGGGTCGAACTCGCTGTAATTCGGCAGACCGTACATCTCTGTGTAAAACTCAAAGCCTTTTGTAAAAAAGTTATTTTTAAGCTTTACAGGCGGTGAATGTTTCAGTTCATTCTTGCCACTTGTCAATGTACACTCAACGGAATCAATTTTTGAAAGCTTCTTTGTAATGGCTTTTGCCTTATCGGCTGTAACCCAGCCTACAATTACAAAACTTTTATTGTAAGTAACTGCCTTTGAAATAATGTCATACTTCTTTTGATTCTCATTGAAAAGACTGTGATAAATATTTATCTTTTCCTGATGTGAACTAATACACTTGTCAAGTTCTGCCTTTGTGTTTTCAAGCTCTTGACGAAGCTCGGGCAGACGTTTTTGCTGCTGCTCGTAATACTGCTCGGGAGTGCCGTTCAAATCAAGGACACCGCAGCTTTCAAAGTACAGGCTGGAGAAAATTCTGTCCACGTCGTCGCTGTTTGAAATCGGCGACAGGTAAAGACCCCAGTAATAATCATCATCGTGAGAATACGGAAAGAACATCACAAACGGATTGTCACTGTAATTTGTCATCTTCTCAAAGCTTTCTTTCGGGAGTTTACCGAAGTTTGCCTTGATGTAACGGCACTCGTTGATTTTATCTATTTCAAGATCCAAATCAAGGAAATGCTCGATTTGCTCAATGCTTCTGCTGCACTCCCCTATGTCGCTTTCAAGCTTCAGCTGCTTGTCAGCGAACTCGTTCAGCTTATCCGCAAGCTTGTCGGCAGACTGAATCACTTTGTCGTCGATACTTCTTTTGGAAACATCAACAAGCTTGTGCGTAATGCTGCACGAATCGACAGCCGAATAAAACTTATCAATCGTGTCGCTGTACGGATTATCCGCCTGAACAGGGATAAACATTTTAATATCCGAGTGGAAATTAAGCGGGTCGTCAGGCTGGAAGCTTTGTGTGTTGACGAGTGTGTCGGCAACGTCAAAAAGCTTATCCTGAAGACCGATAATCCTCAGACATTTTATTTTCGCAATAGCCAAGATTTCCACCTCTTTTGACTAAAAATTTTATTGCGTGAAAGATATGTTATGTGATAACAAGCGTTTCGATTTTCGAGGGGTCAACCTTATATCTTACGCCCTCGATTATACTTACGATATTTCTGTACTCTGTTTCCATAACAAAAATATACGAAAGCATAACCACAAGGGGAAAACTCGAAAAATGAATGTTCTTCTTAGTCACCTTAAACATACCGACTTTATCGATTTCGCCTGCGTAAACATATTCAATTTTACTCAAATTTCTGCCAAACGAGGTATCCTTAACGGCTTCAAAAACCTCTGCACTTGTTTGAGCAGCACAAAGTTTTTTAACCGTTTTGCTTTTGAATGTTCCGTAGGGAAATAAAAACCCTGCCGTTACCTCGGGAGATTCTTTGTAATATTTTTTGAGTCTGAAAACTCTGACGAAATTCTTATAATCTATAAGCGAATCAAATAAATCATATAATGCTTTTTTCTCCGCACCCGAGGAATACTTTTCAATTGAATTATAAAGGTTTTTATAACAATATCTGTAAAGCTTATTTTCCACATCGGCAATATTAATTCTCTCGCCTTTCTTTGAACGGAACTCCGCCATAAGCTGTTCATAGGGAGTGCCGACAAGAGAAGCAAAGAACTGGTCATAATCCCTTGCTCTTGCAAGGCTTGAAGCGTTAATGCACGTATGCTTTGTAAAATATTCAGGCATTGAGAATATATATTCGTCTGTACTGTTTGACAACAAGAGCGTCAAAAAATGAACTATCTGCTCAATCTCATCTCTTTGGAGAATGAACTGTGCAAAATGCTCACCCGAACCCTTAGTATACAGGCACAGTGAATAGAAGTCCTCATAAAGCTTTTGTCGGAGGATAACTTCAAGCTGTCCTCTGTGAATTTCTCTTTCGTTTACCTTTTTCAGAACTGTTTCGTAATAGGTATTATTTTTGAGATAAGTCACAACCTCGGCAACGCTTTTACAGGAAAGAAGATTTGCGTAGTCCTTCTCGGTAAGTCTTCTGCCGTATTTGGCACGGACTTTGGCAAGGACTGCATTCGCAGATTTTGAAGAACCCATATCTGCTGCCTCCGTTTCAAGTTCAAAATTTGGAATATGGACAACCGAGCATTAACTATTGTAACTCAAAACACCGTTTACAATATCATTTACCCATTTATCCTTATGGTCTTTGAACTTTTTATCAAGGGATTTCGAAACATCGCTGTAGTACTTCTCGGTTTTCTTCCAGTTTTCATCGGAAGTTTTCTTAGCGGCTTTTTTGAACTCCTCAACGTGTGTCTTTGCACTTTCAAGGTAGTGGTCGTAAACTTCCTGACGCTTTTTCTTAACCTCTTCCCTTGAAGCAATCTTTTCAGCTTGAGCTTCATCTTCCATTTTTCGGGCGGTTTCGTCCATTTGCAGAATTTTACTGATGATATCGTCCATCTAAACTCTCCCCCCTTTTAAACACGTGACTCGCACTTTATGGATTAACGTAACTTTTATTACCCGACCGCAAATTTATTTATATGCGTAAGATAATATAAAGTTTTCGATTTAATCCATAGGTCGAAATCATATTAAGAATATATTAAAAACGGAAACTTTGGAGTGATTCAATAATTTTAAATTTTATAGTAAACGACATTAAAATAACTCAATTATAAAAAATGCAGTATCTAATGACGTTTACTATAAACTGAAACAATTTATAACTCCTGATTTCTCATTTCCAAACTATGTTAATTTTTTAGGCTTTGAATAGGTGCAGGAATACGACCTCCACGGTTAATGAACTTAGCCGGAGATGTTGTATTTACCTCCATAACGGGACCTCCTCCGAGCAAGCCGCCAAAATTCAGATACTCTCCTGCTTTTTTGCCGATAGCCGGAATAAGTCTTACGGCGGTAGTCTTTGAGTTTACCATACCGATAGCGGCTTCATCGGCGATAATTCCAGAGATAACCTCGGCTGTTGTATCACCTGGAATGTTAATCATATCAAGACCAACCGAGCAGACAGCCGTCATAGCTTCAAGCTTGGTTAAAGTCAAACAGCCGCTTTCGGCAGCAGCAATCATACCGGCGTCCTCAGTCACGGGAATGAACGCACCCGAAAGACCTCCAACGTGCGAGCTTGCCATAACTCCACCCTTTTTAACGGCATCGTTTAAGAGTGCAAGACAAGCCGTTGTACCGTGAGCACCGCATGTTTCAAGACCCATTTCTTCTAATATGTGGGCAACGGAATCGCCTATTGCAGGAGTCGGAGCAAGCGACAGGTCAACGATACCGAACGGAACGCAAAGTCTTTTTGAAGCTTCCTGAGCAACAAGCTGACCAACTCTTGTAATTTTAAATGCTGTTTTCTTGACAATATCTGCAACCTCTGTTATATCACAATCCGGAGCTTTAGCAAGAGCCGCACGAACAACACCCGGACCCGATACACCAACGTTAATAACGCAGTCGGGTTCACCCGGACCGTGAAAAGCACCAGCCATAAACGGATTATCCTCCGGAGCATTGCAGAATACAACAAGCTTTGCCGCACCGATACAATCTCTGTCGGCTGTGAGTTCCGCCGTTTTGCGAATAGTTCTGCCCATCATAGCAACAGCGTCCATATTGATGCCTGCCTTTGTCGAGCCGATATTTACTGACGAACAAACTCTGTCGGTTACGGACAAGGCTTCGGGAATACTCTCTATAAGAGCGTAGTCGCCTGCCGAAAATCCCTTATGACAAAGAGCGGTATAGCCGCCGATGAAATTTACTCCGACTTCCTTTGCGGCACGGTCGAGTGTCTGAGCGAACTTAACCGTTTTCTGAGCTTGACATGCGGAAGCTACCATAGCGATTGGAGTAACGGCAATTCTCTTATGAATAATCGGAATGCCGTAATCAATGCTGATGTCCTCGCCTGTCTTTACCAGTTCGCCGGCATAGCGGCAGATTTTATCGTAAACCTTATCACAGGCTTTATCTATGTTATCATCAATACAATCGAGAAGAGAAATACCCATAGTAATGGTTCTCACATCAAAGTTCTCGTTTTCAATCATATTGATTGTTTCAAGAATATCATTAGTATTAATCATATTATTCTCCTTGAATTATACTCTATACATTGTATTAAAAAGTTCCTCGTGTGTTACGTGAACCATAACTCCGTACTGCTCGCCGATTTTCTTAAGACTTTCCGCAAGCTCCTTAAACGGCACTGTGCAGCCCGAGATATCAACCATCATAATCATAGCGAACATATCCTGCATAACGGACTGAGTAACCTCAATAACGTTAGCACCGTTCTTTGCACATTCGCCCGAAACACCTGCCAGAATACCGACAGTATCTTTACCGATAACGGTTATTACAGCTTTCATAAGACTTTTCCTCCGAAAAAAATTTAATTTTCAACCTACATTTTAATCTTTTTACAGATAAAAGTCAATGTAATTTTGAACAAAATATTTAGATTGTGTTAAATTAAGCGAATTTATTATAATATTTGAACAAATCCCCAAACAATATGTACTTTTATACCAAATGAAATCAGTGAATTATTTTTTGATATACATAGAAAAAATTTGTTACACAAATGTGTAATATTGAGTATAACGCCCCTAAAAAAGCAAAAAGAACGAACAGAATTTTTCTGTCGTTCCGAAAATGTTTACTTCGATTGTTATTATAGTACTCATTTGTAAAATAGTCAAGTTAAAATTAAGCTAACAAATTATGACTAAATTGTTAATAAATCAGGGCTATGCAGAAATAATTAATACATTTTTCTCATCGAAACACTGTAGGAAACATTGTTTTTTATCGTAAAATGACTGAATAATTTCCGCACAATTCCTAATCTTGTTCATACATAGGTTAGCTTCCTGTTAATCGCTTTCGTTCATAATGTGTTTCTATATCAGCTAATCTTGTTGGAATAGGTATATGACTTTCTTTACCAATTAATTCCATCGTTATTTCTGTTGCTGTATCAAGAGAAACATAATTACCAACAGACAAAAAAACCGGTTTAATATTTTTTTGTGTTCTAAGTACTCTTCCTAATACTTCGCCATTCAATTCAATATCAGAAAAAGAACCTATCATATTATCGGGTTCTTTGTAGTTTAGATTTCTATCAATTCGATAGTAAGTTTTAGCTATTCCAATAGTGGGTGATTTTAAGTAAAAAGATGCATGTGTAGCGATTCCCATATGCCTTGGGTGGAGATAACCGTTTCCATCAAACATGTATATATGAGGTTTAATCTGTAACGTTCGTCAATTAGGGAGTATATCCTTGATTCTTCCGATAACAAAGCCAAAAGTTTTAAAAATAACACCCCTAAATATTATCCATAT
>CADCHW010000021.1:29738-43672 GCA_902801245.1 uncultured Ruminococcus sp. | reverse complement strand
AGAATGTTCGATTTCATCAAGGAAAAGCGGAACTCGGATTTTCCCGTTCTGTACGGCTGTTCGCACTTTTTGGGTCTTGATTACGAGCGTGAGGTTCGGAATTGGTATTTTCTTTGCAATGCAGGTATATACACCGCAAGTATTATGTCTAACGGAGATATCGGTGCTTGTCTTGATATAGAACGCCGCCCCGAAACTATACAGGGAAACATTCTTTCCGATGACTTTACAAATGTGTGGTACAATCGTTTTGATATTTTCCGCACATCGCTGGCGGAGAAAAACGAAAAATGCCGCAGATGTGATTCAAAAAGCTTTTGCGAGGGCGGTTCGTACCATAGCTGGAATTATGACGATAACTGCCAAATGGTTTGTTTCAAAGATGTTTTATAAAAAAGAGCTTCTTGTAGTGAGAAATAAACTATTTCTGCTTCCTGCGGACGTTATCCGCCCGCCATTGTATTGGGAATTTGAATTAAACACGCAACCAATAATACATATTTTGGACGATAATCATATAAAAGGAAAAGGCAAGAAATTCCCTTACAATAACCGACAATTAAGCTGGATGGACTTTAATACAAGAGTTATCGAAGAAGCTTTTGAAAAAGAAAATCCGGTTATGGAAAGGGTTAATTTCCTTGCTATCACTGCTTCTAACCTTGATGAATTTATGATGGTTCGTGTTGCAGGTGTAATCGACCAAATGGAGCACGGAGTGAAAGGTGTGGATTTATCGGGTCTTAATCCAAAACAGCAGTATTCGCAGCTGTCGGATAAGATTCACGAGTTTTCCAACCGTCAGTACAGCTGCCTTAACAGGTCAATTCTTCCTGTTCTCAAAAAACACAATATATTTTTCAAAAAGGTTGAAGATTTAAATGAAACACAAAGAAAATTCATAAACAGATATTTTGATAAAGTTATTTTTCCTGTGCTTACACCTATGGCGGTTGATACAAGCCGTCCGTTTCCGCTTTTGCTCAATAAAAGCTTGAATATTGCCGTAAGGCTTATGAACGAGGAAAAGGAAACTTTCTTTGCTGTTATGCAAGTACCGTCTGTGCTTCCGAGATTTATTGAGCTTCCGTCTAAAGATGAGCGTGATTTTATTCTTTTGGAGAATATTATCATCTCACGTCTTGACGAACTTTTTGAGCTTTTCAAAATTAGGGCATACTGCCCGTTCAGAATTACCAGAGATTCCGACCTCGATATAGATGAAGATACCGACGACCTTTTGAGCGAGATTGAAAAGTCGATTAAAAAACGCAGACGTGGCAAGCCTATACGTCTGGAAATTTCCGATAAGTGCGATAAGCGGCTGAAAGATTTTCTGATTGAGATGCTTGACGTTGACGAAAGCGAGATTTATGAGTGTCACGGTCCTCTTGATTTGACATTCCTGTCAAAGTTTTCGAAGATTTCGGGAAGCGACAGTTTGTCGTTCAAGCCGATTAAGCCTGTGAATCCGCCTGCCGATTTTTACGGCTATGACGATATCTTTGAAGCTATCCGTGAAAAAGACAGATTTGTTCACCACCCTTACGAAAGTTTCGACTGTGTTGTAAAGTTTGTTCAGGATTCCGCAAGAGATGACAAGGTGCTTGCCATTAAACAAACCTTGTACCGTGTCAGCGGAAATTCTCCGATAGTTGCGGCATTGATTAAGGCAGCCGAGAACGGTAAACAGGTGACTGTCCTCGTGGAGCTTAAAGCAAGATTTGATGAAGAGAACAATATCCAATGGGCGAAGAAGCTTGAAAAAGCAGGCTGTCACGTTGTTTACGGTCTGAGCGGTCTGAAAACTCACTGCAAAATCTGCCTTGTTGTCCGAAACGAAGAGGACGGTATTCGCAGATATCTCCATATGGGTACGGGAAACTATAACGACAGCACCGCACGTTTTTATACAGATATGGGTTTGTTTACCTGCAAGGAGGAGTACGGCGAAGACGCATCTTCTTTGTTCAATGTTTTGACGGGATATTCCGTGCCGCCGCAATACAATAAATTTATTGTTGCACCGCACGGTATGAGAGATTTCTTTGAGGAAAAAATCCGCAAGGAAATTGAGAATGCCAAAAACGGCTTGCCCTCGGGTATCACCGCAAAGGTTAATTCGCTTGTTGATTCCTCTATAATTCAGCTTCTTTACGAAGCGTCAAAGGCGAATGTTCCTGTTCGTCTGATTGTGAGAGGAATTTGCTGCCTTATTCCGGGCATTGAGAAAACAAGCGAAAATATTACTGTTCACAGTATTGTCGGTCAATTGCTGGAGCATAGCAGAATGTTCCGCTTTGAAAACGGCGGTAACCCCGAAATGTACTTAGGCTCGGCAGACTGGATGCCGAGAAATCTTGACAGAAGAGTTGAGCTTGTCTTTCCAATTGAAGACGAAGATATTCATAAAAGATGTGACGATATTATAGAACTGATGTGGAATGATGTTATTAACACCAGAATTCAATTGCCCGACACGAATTACGTTATGATTGACAAAAGAGGTAAAAAACACCTGAATTGTCAGACGGAGTTTGCCCAGCTTGCTAAGAAAGCAATGAAGCAGCGGAAAGAGCATACCGTAAACGTGAGCAGTCAGGGCGAAGAAAAAATACAGAAAGGTGATAGCAAATGAAAAGAATAGGTATTTTAACTAGCGGCGGAGATTGTCAGGGTTTGAATGCGAGTATTCGTGGTGTTGCAAAGACGCTTTACAATTACTACGGTGCAGACGTTCAGATTATCGGTATCATTGACGGCTACAGAGGTTTGATTTACGGCGAATCAAAGGAGCTTAACAGGGAAGACCTTTCGGGTATTCTCACAATGGGCGGTACTATTCTCGGTACGTCACGTCAGCCGTTCAAGCTTATGAGAGTTATCGACGACGAAAACTCCGTTGACAAGGTTGCGGCTATGAAAGAGAACTACAAAAAGTTAAAGCTTGACTGTCTTGTTGTTCTCGGCGGCAACGGCACTCAGAAGACGGCTAATCTTCTTTCGGAAGAGGGCTTGAATGTTGTATCTCTCCCGAAGACTATCGACAACGACCTCTGGGGTACGGATATGACTTTTGGTTTCCAGTCGGCTGTTGATATCGCAACTCAGGTTATCGACTGCATTCACACAACGGCTACCTCGCACGGCAGAGTATTTATCGTTGAGGTTATGGGACACAAGGTTGGCTGGCTTACGCTTTACGCAGGTATCGCAGGCGGTGCGGACGTTATTCTTATTCCTGAGATACCTTATGACATCAACTCTGTTATTGAAACTATCAAGAAGAGAACAAGAGAGGGAAAGAATTTCTCGATTCTTGCAGTTGCCGAGGGTGCGATTTCAAAGGAGCTTGCGGCTCTGCCGAAGAAGAAGAGAAAGCAGGCTATAGCAGAGATTGCTTATCCGTCAATTTCCTACAAGATTGCGGCTGAGATTGAGCAGGCAACGGGTCAGGAAACAAGAGTTACCGTTCCGGGACATTTCCAGAGAGGCGGCAGTCCCGACGCTTACGACCGTTTGATTTGCACACGTTTCGGTGTTGCAGCGGCTAACCTTATCATCAATAAGGACTACGGCAAAATGGTTGCACTTAAGGGTCAGGAGATTGTTGCAGTTCCGCTTTCTGAGATTGCAGGAAAGCTCAAAGATGTTCCTGTTGACAGTCCTGTTGTTCAGGCGGCTAAGGATTTGGGAATAAGCTTTGGAGAATGATTTTTAAATATAAATATTCTAAAAATATAACCCACGTATCTGATATTATTTCAAATACGTGGGTTTGTTCTGTTATAATATTATAGCCATTTTTTACTTATTTCAAGAAGATTGTCGGTTAGGCGACAAATTTCTCCCTTTTTAACAAAAACAATATATGTGAATTGTATAAAAATACAAAGGTATACCTTATCTACTGTTTTTTTCTATGTGATTTCTCTTAAAATGATAACACAATTTCACTTATTTGCAAATATTAGTAGAATTTTATTTTATTTTGCGAATATAATATAGTATGTGAATTACATATCTTGAGGTGATTGTATGGCTTGCAGAATTGCCGAGCTTAGGCATAAAGAAGTTGTGAACGAATCGGACGGTGTAAGACTTGGCTGCGTGGACGACGTTGAAGTCGATACCAAAAATGCGTGCCTTGTTTCAATTATAATTTACGGCAGACCAAAGCTTTTCGGAATTCTAGGCAGACACGAGGATATCATAATCCCGTGGGCGGATATACGTCTTATCGGAGAAGATACTATCCTTGTAAAATGCCCTCCAAGGCACAGGCATAATAGAAAGAAAAGGATAATTTTCTGAAACCGAGAAAAAATTTACAATTAATTCATAGAAAATTTGCATTACCCCTTGAAAACTTTCCCGATTTGTAGTATAATACTATAGCATTACGCACATAAGCACGCATCGGACAGGTGCCAAAAGGGTAGTCCGAGTAGGTGCTTATGGAGGAAAAACCAAGGAGGAAACAAAAAATGGCAGTAGTATCAATGAAACAGCTTTTGGAGGCAGGTGTTCACTTCGGTCACCAGACAAGAAGATGGAATCCTAAGATGGCAGAGTATATCTTTACAGAGCGTAACGGTATTTACATCATCGACCTCCAGAAGACAGTAAGAAAGCTCGAAGAAGCTTATGCTTTTGTTCGTGATTTGTCCGTTGAGGGTAAGTCCGTTCTCTTCGTAGGCACAAAGAAGCAGGCTCAGGAGTCGGTTAAGGAAGAGGCTCTTCGTGCAGGTGCTTACTATGTAAACGCTCGCTGGTTGGGCGGTATGCTCACAAACTTCACAACAATCCGCACAAGAATTGCAAGATTGAAGCAGCTCCGTAAGATGGAGGCTGACGGTACATTCGATCTTCTCCCGAAGAAAGAGGTTATCAATCTCAAGCACGAAATCGAGAAGCTCGAGAAGTTCATGGGCGGTATCGAAGATATGGGCGAGATTCCGGGTGCTTTGTTTATCGTTGACCCACGCAAGGAGAGAATTGCTGTTGCCGAAGCTAAGAAGCTCGGTATTCCGATTGTTGCTATCGTAGACACAAACTGCGACCCCGACGAGATTGATTACGTAATTCCGGGCAACGACGACGCTATCAGAGCTGTTAAGCTCATCGCAGGCACAATCGCTAATGCAATCATCGAAGGTCATGAGGGTCAGATGGGTGCAGCTGAGGTTGAGGACGAAGAAGACGGCGACGAAACAGAGGAGTAATTTCTTACTTTTAAAAGTTGTTACCGAATTTCCGCTTGATTTTTGTAATTTATGGTTTTGGCGGTTTTTCCGTCAGACCATAAATTCACTAAAGTCGGCTGATTATTAGATGAATTATTTTTTAGTTTAAAATATAAATTTTCGGAGGTAGAAGACAATGGCATTTACAGCACAGGACGTAAAGTCACTTAGAGAGAAGACAGGCTGCGGCATGATGGACTGTAAGAAAGCTTTAACGGAAGCTAACGGCGATATGGACGCAGCTATTGATATTTTGAGAGAGCAGGGTCTTGCAAAGGCAGCTAAAAAGGCAAGCAGAATCGCAGCAGAGGGTATTGCTTACGCTGTAACAAACGCAGAGGGTACAGTAGGCGTAGTTATCGAAGTAAACGCTGAAACAGACTTCGTTGCAAAGAACGCTGATTTCCAGAACTTTGTAAAGACACTTGCAGATACTGTTATCGCCGAGAACCCTGCCGATGTTGACGCACTTGCTCAGACAAAGGCTGTAGGAACAGACGTTACGGTTGCAGATCTTCTTCAGGAGAAGATTCAGACAATCGGCGAGAACATTAAGATCAGACGTTTTGAGAGATTTGAGGGTGCTTCCGTGGCTTACGTTCACGCAGGCGGTAAAATCGGTGTTCTCGTAAACTTTGAAACAGATATCGACGCAGCTAACCCAGATTTCGTTGCTTACGGCAAGGACGTTGCAATGCAGATTGCAGCTCTTAACACACAGTACCTTGACGAGGCTGATGTACCTGCCGAGGTTATCGAACACGAGAAAGAGATTATGGTTGCTCAGATGAAGCAAGACCCCAAAATGGCTAACAAGCCCGAGCAGGTTCTTACTAAGATTGTTGAGGGTAAGGTTGGCAAGTTCTACAAGGAGAACTGCCTTGTTGACCAGGAGTTCGTAAAGGACAACTCCAAGACAGTTGGTTCTTACACAGCTGAAACAGCTAAGAAGCTTGGCGGCTCAATCAAGATTTTCAAGTTCGTTCGTTTTGAAAAGGGCGAGGGTCTTGAGAAGCGTCAGGACGATTTTGCAGCAGAAGTTGCAAGCATGGTGAAATAATTGTCGGGTAATCCCGACAGGTGATACGTGAAGACAGTCTTTTGCAGCGTTAGTTCACGTACCCGACCGAAATATATTTTATAAATAATTAATTAACGGATTGTATGTAAAAGTACAGTCCGTTTTTATTTTATAGAAAAATTCTTTTTGATAACAGCGATACAAAATTTCGGAATGTATTATCGTTTAAATTGTGGAAATTTATCTGTTAATTAAGAAAAATAAAATGAAATTGTTAAAGTTTGTGTTTAAAATTCTGCTTTTGAGTTAATATTTGTGACAATAGTTTAATAGTTGTCACAAACTTTTTTCCCGATTTAATAAATGCTTAACTTGACATTATCTGCGTATTGGGTTAAAATATATACGTTACAGTATTTTAAAATGGGTTAATTTGGATATAATAAAAATAGGATTCCGTTAATGTCCGGTTCAAGCCTTTTCAAAGGTTTGCACAGTTGCGAAAACGTTATGCAGATTTTTGAAAAAGCTTGATATCTAAGGTTTTGAAAATTAAATAATTACTGTATGTTATATTACACAGTTATATAAATTATCGGTAGACTTCAATCTTCATAGGCACCGTTCGCTATGTTAAGATATATAAATTATACCGATATTCTGAATATAAAATTTAATAAATTGGAGGAATTTACCGGAAATGAATGTAAATTACAAAAAGCAGCACGGCACCGACAGAAACAAATCTTATGCGAGTAAGAGTGCTAAAAGCAAGCCTTCTGCCAAGCACTATAAGGGCAAGAGCAGTACTTCTTCAAAGAAAAAGCCGCAGCCGCACCAGCAGAAAAATAAGCCGACAATCAGAATTATGTTCTTAGGCGGCTTAAACGAGATCGGAAAGAATATTACACTTTTTGAGTGTAATAATGACATTTTTATCCTTGACTGCGGTATGGCTTTCCCCGACGGAGATATGCTGGGAGTTGACCTTGTAATCCCCGATTTCACTTACATTGAACAGAACGTTGACAGAATCAGAGGTCTTGTTCTTACTCACGGTCATGAAGACCATATCGGTTCAATACCGTTTTTGCTTGAAAAGGTCAATATCCCGATTTACGGAACTGCATTGACGGTCGGACTTGTCGGCAACAAGCTCAAAGAGTACGGGCTTTACAACAAGGCAAAGCTCAATGTTGTTAATGCGGGCGACACAATTAAACTCGGCTGTATGAAAATCGAGTTTATTCACGTGAACCATTCGATTCCCGATTCCGTGGCAATTGCCATTCACACAGAGGTCGGAACTATCGTGCATACAGGCGACTTCAAGATTGACTTTACCCCGATTTACGGCGGTATGATTGACCTTGCACGTTTTGCGGAGCTGGGCAAAGAGGGTGTGCTTGCTCTTCTTGCCGAGTCTACAAATGTTGACAAACCCGGCTACACTATGACGGAGCAGACTGTTTCCGAATCGTTTGAAAGACTTTTCCAGAGAGCCGAAAACAAGCGGATTATCATCGCTACATTTGCGTCCAATATCAGCCGTATTCAGCAGATTGTTTACTGTGCAGAGAAGCATGGAAGAAAAGTCGCTTTCTCGGGACGCAGTATGCTGAATTATATCGGTGTTGCGAAAGAGCTGGGTTATCTTGATATTCCCGATGAAGTTGTTATCGATATTGATTTGCTTAAGCGTTATTCCAATGATGAAATAGTTCTTGTCACAACAGGTACTCAGGGCGAGCCAATGTCCGCACTTTCGAGAATGGCTTATTCCGACCATAAAAAGGTTGAGGTCGGTTACGGCGACTTCATCATAATTTCCGCAAACCCGATTCCCGGCAACGAAAAGACAGTCGGAAATGTAGTTGACGAGCTTCTTAAAAAGGGCTGTGAGGTTGTTTACGAGTCAATGTATGAGGTACACGTTTCGGGTCACGCTTGCAGAGAGGAATTGAAGATTATTCACGGTCTTACAAAGCCGAAGTTCTTCATTCCCGTTCACGGTGAGCAGAAGCACCTTAGAAAGCATGCCGAGCTTGCTCTTTCAATGGGTATGGAGCATAAGAATATCTTTATCGGAGATGTTGGCAATGTTGTCGAGCTTAACGATACGTACTTGAAACAGCTTCCGTCTGTTCAGGCAGGCAAGGTATTTGTTGACGGTTTGGGTGTAGGAGATGTAGGAAGTATTGTTCTTCGTGACAGAAAGCACCTCGGTCAGGACGGACTTGTAATTATCGTTGCAACGCTTGATACTGAAAACGGAAATGTTATTTCGGGTCCCGACATTGTTTCGAGAGGTTTCGTTTATGTTCGTGAATCGGAAGATTTGTTTGATGATGTAAGAAGAAGTGTATCCGATGTTCTGTATGATTGTGCGTATGAAAATATTCACGATTGGAGTACAATTAAAAACAGGGTTAAGGACGATGTTTCAAAGCTTATCTTTGAGAGAACCCGACGTAATCCTATGATTCTGCCAATCATAATGGACGTATAATATTTATCAAAGTGCGTATTTTACGCATGGAGGTTTAAGTGCTATGAAGAGGCCAATGTATTTCCAACCACAGTATCTCATTTTTTCGATTGCCCTGTTGCTTATGGCTTTTGCTGCCCGAAGATACGACCATAATGTATTTGTTTTTGAAATTTGCGTTTCGGTTATATCGGCTGTTTTAATCATTGTTTTCAGTATAAAATATCATAAATATGTTAATAATGTCGTGCGTAGTGCAGTAAGGAGCATTAAAGGTGTCAATCATTCTTATTTGGAGAAGTTTTCCGTTCCGGTAGTAATTGCAGGAACTAAAGGCGATATTTTGTGGTATAACGTAAAATTTAAAAAGAAGCTTGCTCATAATAAGGATTGCACAGGTGATTTGATATCCTGTTTTATCTCAAATATTGATATCAACACTATAATTGAAAGTTCGGGTATTGATGTTGAACTTGACGGCAGACATTATACGGTTATTGCTTCCGAAATCAGTGACGGAGCAGTTCTTTATTACATTGATGACACCGATTACAAGGTTGCCGCCAAGCTTTACGAGGATACACGACCTGTTGTTGCAACGGTTAATCTCGATAACAGAGATGACTTTGAAAGAAACAACAGCGACGATGATGTAAACCAAGCTGTAGTACAGGTTGAATCAATTTTGAAAAAATGGGCTTTATCATATAATGGTGTGTATATAAAGAACTCTTCGGGCAGATATAAAATAATTATAGACGAAAAGCATTTGAAGCTTGCTATTGAATCTAAATTTAAGCTGCTTGAAGAGATAAGAGCAATTAAAGTATTTGACGGTACTATAGATACCACGATTTCTATGGGTATGGGAAGACACGGTTCTACTTTGAGAGAATGTGAACAGTGGTCGCTTCAGGCACTTGACCTCGCACTTGGCAGAGGCGGAGATCAGGTTGCGATTAAGGATAAAGATGATTATGAATTTTTCGGCGGAGTTGCACAGGGTGTGGAGAAACACGAAAAGGTAAAGGCTCGTGTTATTGCAAAGGCACTTACGGAAAAAATAGCTCAGTGCGACAATATATTTGTTATGGGACATCAGTCCTCGGATTTGGACGCTGTCGGTTCGGCAATAGGTATGTGGAGCGTTATTTCAAAAACATTTGATAATCCCACACATGTAGTTATAAACAAGGATACTACGCTTGCAAGTATATTTTTGGATAACTTTATTTCTCACGGCTATAAGAATACCTTTATTTCTCCGTCGGAAGCAAAGAAAAATGTCAATGAGAGAACTATGCTTATTGTTGTTGATACGCATTCTCCGAACTTTGTTGAAGACCCCGAGCTTTACAGAAAGTGCAAGAACGTTGTTGTTATCGACCACCACAGAATGATGGTGAATCATATTGACAATGCCTGCGTGTTCTTCCACGAGCCGTTCGCATCTTCCGCAAGTGAAATGGTTACGGAGCTTGTTCAGTACATCAATGACGATGCTTTGAACCGCTATGAATCCGAAGCACTGCTTGCCGGAATTATGCTTGACACCAAAAATTTCGTATTGAGAACGGGCGTGCGTACCTTTGAAGCGGCAGCATATTTGAAGAGAAAAGGTGCGGATACCGTTGAGGTTAAACGTCTTTTCTCCGATTCGCTAAATACATACAAGACTAAATCACAGCTTGTTTCCGAAGCTGAAATTTACAATAACAGTGCAATAGCTTGTACCGACGATAAAATGAATGAATCTAAGGATATACGTCTTACTGCTGCACAGGCGGCAGATGAACTTTTGAGTATCAGAGATGTTCAGGCATCATATGTTATATATAAATCACTTGACAATATGTGCATTTCCGCACGTTCGCTGGGTGATTTGAACGTTCAGTTGGTTATGGAACGTCTGGGCGGCGGAGGTCATCAGACTATGGCAGGTACTAACTTGGGTAAAGTGTCGAGAGCCGAAGCGAGAGAGCTTTTGGTAGACGCTATCAATGCACTTGCCAACGAAACAACCGACAGCTCGGCATCTATAAAAAGGAGGAATATTTAAATGAAAGTAGTATTGTTGCAAGATGTAAAAGGAGCAGGCAAGAAAGGGGAGCTTGTCAACGTAAGTGACGGTTATGCAAGAAACTTTCTTTTCCCGAGAAATCTTGCCAAGGAAGCCAATGCACAGGCTATGAACGAGCTTAAGAATGCGGAGGATTCAAAGCAGTATAAGCTTGAAAGGCAGATAGCTCAGGCAAATGCGGCTAAGGAAAAGCTTGAAGCAAAAACAATTGTTATTCATGCAAAGGCAGGAAACAACGGCAAGCTTTTCGGCTCGATAACGGCAAAGGAAATTGCCAATGAGATTAAGCAGAGATATAATATAATTGTTGACAAGAGGAAAATTTCTATCACAGGCGAAATCAAACAGTATGATACCTATGATGTAGATGTTAAGCTTTTTAACGGTATTGTCGCAAAAATTTTCGTAAAGGTTTGCGAGTAATACAACAGGAGAATTTGTATGGCGGAAATCGATTTGAATAATACTTACTCATCTATGAAGATGCCGTACAGTCCTGATTCGGAGCAGGCTGTTCTGGGTGCTGTTTTGATAGATTCCGAATGTATGGCAAGAGTTGCCGAAATTCTTCCGAGAGCAGAGCTTTTTTATCTGGAGCAGCATAAGCTCATTTATCAGGTTATGCTTAATTTGTTCACAGACGGTAAGGTTATCGATTTTATCACAGTGCTTGAAGCTCTCAAAAAAGAGAAGTCATTCGATGAAGTTTCGGGAAGAACCTACCTTGTACAGTTGGGTCAGTCGGCTCTTTCGGTTGAGAAAGTAGATGTATATGCAAATATAATCCGTGAGAAATACGATGTACGTTCGCTTATAGAAGCCTCACGAAGGACTATCGAAGAAGCAGGGGAAGGCACTCTTGAATCGGAAACTCTTGTAGACGCTGCCGAACAGCGTATATTTGATATACGTCAGGGAAAAAATATTCAGGGTTTGCAGCATATCGCAGAGGTAATTCAGGAAACCTACGACCGCCTTGATTTGCTCAACTCCGCCGATAATGAGGAGATGAAACCGCTCTCCACAGGCATTAAAGGTCTTGATAATTATATCACGGGTCTGAATAAATCCGACCTGATACTTTTGGCGGCTCGTCCCGGTATGGGTAAAACCTCGTTTGCACTGAATATCGCAAGGAGCGTTGCCGTTACTCAAAAGAAAAAGGTTGCTTTCTTTTCTTTGGAAATGTCAAAGGAACAGCTTGCGTCAAGACTTCTTTCAACCGAGGGTTTGATTGAAAGCCAGAAAATCAAGACAGGAAAGATGTCCGAGGACGAATGGTCAAGGCTTATTCAGGCAGGCGATGTTCTTTCAAATGCGGAACTGTATCTTGATGATACTCCAAGTATTACCGTGCCGACTATGAAAGCAAAGCTTAGACGGCTAAAGGGAGTACAGCTTGTAATTATTGATTACTTGCAGCTTATGCAAAGCGGAAGACGTATCGATAACCGTGTTCAGGAGGTTTCCGAAATTACAAGAAGCCTAAAAATACTTGCAAAGGAATTGAATGTTCCCGTTATTACATTGTCACAGCTTTCCCGTGCCAGTGAGCAGAGAGCCGACCACCGTCCGCAGCTTTCGGATATGAGAGATTCGGGTTCTATCGAGCAGGATGCCGATATAGTTCTTTTCCTTTACAGACCCGATTATTACAATGACAACGAAAACAACGATGATAACGATGAAACTGCCGACAAAAACAGTGGTGAATGTATAGTTGCGAAAAACCGTCACGGCGAAATGGGTACTGTGGAGCTTCATTGGAGAGGTGAATTTATGCGGTTCACAGCCAAGGAGGTTATCGATGTTTGATAAAATTGCACGAACTGTTTCCCAATATAAAATGTTTGACGGTAAAGATAAGGTCATAGTTGCATTGTCGGGCGGTGCGGATTCGATGTCTTTACTGCATTGTCTTGTGAAGCACGCAGATTACTTCGGTTTAACCGTTTCGGCGGCACATCTTAATCATATGCTTAGAGGTGAGGAATCGGAGAGAGATTTTAACTTTGTTGTTGAGCAGTGCAAAGCTTTGAATGTTCCGCTTTTTACAAAATGTTCGGATATTTCCGAGATTGCCAAGCAAAGAAAAATCGGTCTTGAAGAGTGCGGCAGGCAGGAACGCTACAGCTTTTTCGCAGAGCTTGTCAAGGATAGTCACACCGTTATCGCAACGGCACATACAGCTTCCGATAATGCGGAAACGGTTCTTATGAATATCACAAGGGGCAGCGGTCTGGAGGGACTTTGCGGTATTCCTCCCGTCAGGGGGAATATTGTTCGTCCGCTGATTAATTGCTCAAGAGCCGAAATTGAAAAGTATTGCGAGGATAATAATATCGGTTGGGTTCTCGACAGTTCAAATCTTTCACTTGAATACAACAGAAATAAAATCAGAAATTCCGTTCTTCCCGTTTTGAAGCAGATTAATCCGTCGGTTGAAAGTTCGATAAATCGTCTGTCGGGTATAGTAAGCGAGAATCTCGCATATATAAAAAAAGCTGTGACAGATGAATATAATCGCTGTAAAAATGAAGCAGGCTTGTGTATTACGGAGCTTAAAAAGTGCAATAATAATATATTACCGAATATAATTAAATATGCGGTTAGTAAAGAGTTGGATATAACAGCCGAAAAAAAGCATATCGAAATTATATCGGATATCATTGGGAACGGTCACGGTGCTGTCGAAATCAGAAAGAACAATATGGTAAAAACTGTAGAAGGTAACCTTGTTTTTGAAAAGCTTGCCGAGAAAACGTCAAATGATGATTTATACTTTCCCGAAACAACGTTAAAATTAGATAATAAAATCAAGTATAATAATAAAATATATGTGTTTTCGCCGAAAAAAATTTTTTCTTTAAAAAAAAATAATAAAATTAACAAAAAGTTATTAAATACAAGGTTAAGCTGTGATATAATATCCTGTGATACGATAATAAGACACAGGAAAAGCGGCGATGTTTTCAAGCCTGTCGGACGTAACTGCACAAAGACTGTAAAGAAGCTTTTCACAGAGATAAAAATTCCCACGGCTCTCAGAGATGAATTATTAGTCATAGCTAAGGGGAATAATGTTTATTGGATAGAAAC
>CADCHW010000021.1:8308-29671 GCA_902801245.1 uncultured Ruminococcus sp. | reverse complement strand
GCAGAAAGCATTAATGCCGACTTCAAAAATCAAGAAATTATTTTGGTAGGATTGTTAAAGGGTTCGGTTGTATTTATGAGCGACCTTTTGAGAAAAATAACATTACCGTGCGAAATTGATTTTATGACGGCTTCAAGCTACGGCAGCGGAACAACCTCAAACGGTGACGTTAAAATTATTAAGGATTTGACAATTGATATTAAGGATAAAAACGTAATAATTGTTGAGGATATTATTGATTCGGGAAATACACTTAGCCGTGTATTGAATATTCTGAAAAAGAGGAATCCCAAAAATCTCAGGCTTTGTTCACTGTTGAGCAAGCCCGACAGAAGAGAAGTAAATGATATCAGAATAGACTATCTCGGGACGGAAATCCCCGATGAATTCGTTGTGGGTTACGGTCTTGACTTTGATGAAAAGTACCGAAACGTACCGTATATCGGAATTCTTAAACGGGAAATCTATTTGTGATTTTATTATAAAAATTACATAATGTTAAGGAGTGAATGTATTTTTGGATAACAAAATCAGTAAAGGTTGGAAGGGCTTAGTTATAGTAGGCTGCACGTTTATTCTGTTGCTGCTTGCAGCTTTTATAGCAATGCAAACGCCAAGCGATGAATATGACTATTCCGATATAATTAATATGTTCAGCGAAGGACAGGTTGAGCATTTTGAAATTAAAGCCGAAAGCGGAGAGTTAAAACTTACTCTTAAGGATAATCCCGAAAAGGTGACGTACTCTCTTGCTTATCCGCAGCGTTTCCTTGATGATATCGAGGATTACATCAATAACCCGAAAAGTGAAATAACATATGATATTGAACGTTCGGTGGACAGCACAATTCTGTGGTCGGTTATTCCGAATATAGGACTGTTGATTTTTATTGTTGTAATCTGGGTTGTCATTATGAGAAGAATGTCGGGAACGTTCGGCAATGACAAAACATTTACTTTCGGAAAAGCAAGAGTTAAAAACTCGGGTGAAGACAATAAAAAGAATGTGTTTGCCGATGTTGCGGGTGCAGACGAGGAGAAAGAAGAGCTTCAGGAGATTGTGGAATTCCTCAAAAATCCCGAAAAGTTCAATACTCTCGGTGCAAGAATTCCTAAGGGTGTTCTTCTTATGGGACCTCCGGGTACAGGTAAAACATTGCTTGCAAGAGCCGTTGCAGGTGAAGCAGGCGTGCCGTTCTTCTCAATTTCGGGTTCGGATTTCGTTGAGATGTTCGTCGGTGTCGGTGCGTCAAGAGTTCGTGACCTCTTCGACCAAGCAAAGAAAAGTGCTCCTTGTATTATATTTATAGATGAGATTGATTCCGTTGGTCGTCAGCGTGGCACAGGTCTTGGCGGCGGTCACGATGAAAGAGAGCAGACTTTGAACCAGCTTCTCGTTGAGATGGACGGTTTTGAGGCAAACCTCGGCGTAATTATGATTGCGGCAACAAACCGCCCAGATATTCTCGACCCGGCTCTTATGCGTCCCGGTCGTTTTGACAGACAGATTGTTGTTGGTCAGCCTGATATTAAGGGAAGAGAAGAAATTCTCAAGGTTCACGCTAAAAATAAGCCTTTAGGTCCCGATGTTGAGCTTAAGGTTATCGCACAGCAGACGGCAGGCTTCACAGGTGCAGACCTTGAAAATATCCTCAATGAAGCTGCACTTCTTGCGGCTCGTAAGGATAAGAAAGCCATTACCATGGAAGACGTTGAGGAAGCTACAATTAAGGTTGTAGTCGGTACTGAAAAGAAGTCCAAGGTAATGACGGAGAAAAATAAAAAAATCACAGCGTACCACGAAACAGGTCACGCTATTGCACATTATTTCTGTGAAACTCAAGATGACGTTCATCAGATTTCCATTATTCCCCGTGGATTTGCAGGCGGTTATACAATGTCGCTCCCGAGTGAGGACAAAATGTATAATTCCTATAAAGAGATGAAAGAAGAGATTATCGTTCTTTTGGGCGGTCGTGTTGCGGAATCTCTTATCTTCGACGATGTTACTACAGGTGCGTCGAATGATATTGAAAGAGCAACCGATATTGCACGTTCTATGATTACCAAGTACGGTATGAGTGAGAAGCTGGGTCCGATTGCTTTCGGCGAAAATTCAAACGAAGTATTTATCGGAAGAGATATGGGGCATACAAAGAATTACTCCGAGAAGGTTGCAGCCGAGATTGACGATGAAATTTATCAGATTGTCAAGGAGGGCTACGATAAGGTAACGGAAATTCTTACCGAGCATATCGATAAGCTTCATGAGGTTTCAAAAATCCTGATTGAAAAAGAGAAACTCAGCGGTGAAGAGTTCGCAAAGATTATGAAAGGCGAAAAGCTTACTGTTCGAGTATAATATGTATGAGTAATAATTTGCTCTATCAGTAAATATAGAATTATACTGCATCCAAGGGTAAATTTCCTTTGGGTGCAGTGTTTTGTAATGAGGTGTATTATGTCCGAAAAAAGCATTGTTGTAAAGGGTGCAAGAGAACATAATCTGAAAAATATCGATGTTGAAATTCCGAGAGATAAGCTTGTTGTTATAACGGGTCTGTCGGGTTCAGGAAAATCCTCGCTTGCTTTCGATACGATTTATGCCGAGGGTAGACGGAGATATGTTGAGTCGCTTTCTTCGTATGCACGTATGTTTCTGGGGCAAGTTGAAAAACCCGATGTTGACAGCATAGACGGACTTTCTCCCGCAATTTCCATTGACCAGAAAACCACTTCTCAGAATCCACGTTCCACAGTCGGCACGGTGACTGAGATTTACGATTATCTCAGGCTGCTTTATGCGAGAATAGGAATTCCGCATTGTCCGATTTGCGGAAGAGCAATCGAACAGCAAAGTATCGACCAGATTGTCGGTAAGGTTCTTGAATTTGAAGAGGGTACTAAAATTCAGATTCTCTCTCCTATTCTCAGAGGAAAAAAGGGCGAACACGTCAAAATTCTCGATAAAGCGAGAAAGGACGGCTACGTCAGAGTTCGTGTGGACGGTGAGATTATTTCTCTTGACGAAGAGATAAAGCTTGAAAAGAATAAAAAGCATAATATTGAAATTGTCATTGACAGATTGGTTGTAAAGAAAAGTATCAGAAGCCGGCTTGCGGATTCAATCGAAACTTCGTCCGCACTTTCCGACGGTTTGACTATAGTTAATGTTATAGGGGATAAGGATTATCTTTTCTCTCAGAAATATTCCTGTCCTGTTCACGGTATCAGTATTGACGATTTGTCGCCGAGAATGTTCTCTTTTAACAATCCGTTCGGAGCTTGCCCGAAATGTACGGGTCTGGGCGTGTTTATGAAGATTGACGAACCGCTTGTTGTTCCAGATGAAACAAAATCAATTCGTCAGGGCGGCATTAAGGCAAGCGGCTGGGCAATGGAGGGTTCAACCATTGCCGCAATGTATATGGAAGCACTTGCCAAGAAGTACGATTTTTCGCTTGATACTCCCGTAGGTGATTTACCGAAAGACGTTATGAATAAAGTTCTTTACGGCACGGGCGGCGAGAAGCTTACAATAATAAGAAAAAGCGAATACGGTGTCGGCACTTACGAAACACCGTTTGAGGGTATCATTAACAATCTTGAAAGACGTTTCAGAGAAACTAAAAGTGCGTGGATAAAGGAAGAAATCGAAGCCTTTATGAGTGCCATTCCGTGTGATGAATGCGGCGGCAGACGACTTTCAAAGGAAAGTCTGTCCGTAACCGTTGGCGGTCTGAATATCAGTGAGTTCTGCTATTTTTCCATTGAAAAGGCAATTGATTTCCTCGATAATCTGGAGCTGTCGGAAAGAGATAAAAAAATCAGCGAACTTATCATTAAGGAAATCAAATCACGACTTAATTTTTTAAAAAGCGTCGGTTTGACATACTTAACTCTTTCACGTTCCTCGGGTACTCTTTCGGGAGGTGAAAGTCAGCGAATCCGACTTGCCACACAGATTGGTTCGTCGCTTATGGGAGTTCTTTATATACTTGACGAACCAAGTATCGGCTTACATCAGCGTGACAACGATAAATTAATTGGCACACTCAAACATTTAAGAGATTTGGGCAATACCGTAATTGTAGTAGAACACGATGAAGATACTATGTTTGGGCAATACCGTAATTGTAGTAGAACACGATGAAGATACTATGTATGCGGCAGATTATATTGTCGATATAGGTCCGGGGGCAGGCGTGAACGGCGGTGAGCTTGTTTGCTGTGGAAATGTCAATAAGATTAAAAAGTGTAAAAAATCTGTAACGGGGCAGTATCTTTCGGGAGAAAAGTCCGTTGAAGTTCCCGAGAAAAGACGTTTGGGCAACGGTAATTTTTTACAGGTTATCGGTGCGGCGGAGAATAATCTTAAAGAGGTTGATGTTTCTATTCCTCTGGGTACGTTCGTATGTGTAACAGGTGTGTCGGGGTCGGGCAAGTCCTCCCTTATCAATGAGATTTTGTATAAGTATCTTGCGAAAAATCTCAACAGGGCAAAGACAAGAGCCGGCAAGCATAAGGAAATAATCGGTGTTGAAAATCTGGATAAGGTTATCAATATCGACCAGTCGCCTATAGGAAGAACTCCACGTTCAAACCCTGCGACTTATACAGGGGTGTTTACCGATATCCGTGAATTGTTTGCGACTACAAACGATGCGAAAATCAGAGGATACAAGTCGGGAAGATTCTCATTTAATGTCAAGGGCGGCAGATGTGAATCATGTGAGGGTGACGGTATTCTTAAAATAGAAATGCACTTTTTGCCAGATGTCTATGTGCCGTGCGAAGTCTGCAAGGGAAAACGTTATAATCACGAAACACTTGAAGTCAAATATAAGGGTAAAAGCATTTATGACGTGCTTGAAATGACTGTTGACGAAGCTCTTGAATTTTTTAAGAATATTCCGAAAATTCAGAGAAAAATCAGTACGCTAAAAGAAGTAGGTCTGGGCTATATCAAGCTTGGTCAGCCTGCGACAACTCTTTCGGGCGGTGAAGCACAAAGAGTTAAGCTTGCAACGGAGCTTTCAAAACGTTCCACAGGCAAGACGATTTATATTCTCGATGAACCGACAACAGGTCTGCATATTGCGGACGTTCACGTTTTGATAAACGTTCTTCAAAAACTTGTTGACGGCGGTAACACAGTTGTAACTATCGAGCATAATATGGATTTTATAAAGACTGCCGATTACATTATAGATTTGGGTCCCGAGGGCGGCGACGGCGGCGGAACTGTGGTTGTAATGGGTACTCCCGAAGAGGTTGCCGAATGTGAGAGTTCCTATACAGGCATGTATCTCAGAAAAATTTTTGAGAAGAAAACACAGACAGAGGAATAATTTCGGAAAAAATTCTATTTTTTTATAAAAACGGCAAAGTTAATCTAAAAAAATCTTGATAAGACAAGTAAAAAATGGTATAATATAACTTATTGCAGTTATTTAACACGTGGAGCAGCCTTTTGACACGTGAAGCAGCTTTTTTGAAAATTTTTACTTTGTAAACCCTAATGATAATTCATTATAAAAATCAATTTTTGGTCGGGTTCATGAAGTTAAGATTATCAAAGACTATCTTCACGTATCTCCAGCGGACGTTGTCCGCACGTTGCCCGCAAATTTTTGAGAAAGGGTAGGAATTATGATTAGAGAAAATGAGTACCGCACGCACAGCTGCGGTGAGTTAAGAGAAAGCGATATCGGCAAGGACGTTAGAGTTGCAGGCTGGGTTGAAAATATCCGTGACCACGGCGGCGTAATGTTCCTTGATATCCGTGACCAGTACGGTGTTGTTCAGGTTGTCGTTCACGATGACAATTTGTTAAACGGCGTTAATAAGGAATGTACCGTTACAGTTTCCGGTAAGGTTGTAAAAAGAGATGAAGATACAATCAATCCCAAAATCGCTACGGGTACTGTTGAGGTTCACACAGATAATTTGAGAGTTTTAGGTAAATCAAAGGCTAATCTGCCATTTGAAGTGGCAACCTCAAAGGAAGTCAAGGAAGAGGTTCGTTTGAAGTATCGTTACCTTGATTTGCGTAACAAGAAGAATCACGATAATATCGTTTTAAGAAGCAATGTAATTTCCTATCTCCGCTCACAAATGGCTGAAATGGGATTTCTGGAGATTTCCACTCCCATTCTTTCAACGTCTTCTCCCGAGGGTGCGAGAGATTACCTTATCCCGAGCCGTAAGCATAAGGGAAAGTTTTATGCTCTTCCGCAAGCTCCGCAGATTTTCAAGCAGCTTTTAATGGTGTCGGGATTTGACAAGTATTTCCAGATTGCACCGTGTTTCCGTGATGAAGACGCTCGTGCAGACCGTTCGCCGGGAGAGTTCTATCAGCTTGATTTTGAAATGGCTTTCGCAACTCAGGAAGATGTGTTCGCCGTTGCCGAACAGGTTCTTTACAATACATTCTCAAAGTTCAGCGATAAGGAAGTAAGTAAACCTCCGTTCAAGAGAATACCCTACAAAGAGGCTATGATTAAGTACGGCACTGATAAACCCGATTTGAGAAATCCGCTTGTTATTACAGACATCAGCGATATGTTCGTTGAAACTGATTTTGCTCCGTTCAAGGGCAGAACCGTTCGTGCAATCAATGTTCCGAATTGTGCGGGTCAGTCAAAGAAGTGGTTTAAGAGAATGGAAGAGTACGCTCTTTCAATCGGTATGAAAGGTCTGGGTTATGTTAAGGTTAATGATGATATGACTTTTGACGGTCCTATCGATAAGTTCCTGCCTGAGGAGGATAAAAAAGCTCTTATCGAAAGAACAGATTTGAAGCCCGGTGCAGTTTGCTACTTCATTGCAGATACAGCCGATTTAGCTCCGAAGCTTGCCGGTCAGATAAGAACAGAGGTTGCTTCAAGACTTGGCATTATTGACGAAAGCAAATTTGAAATGTGCTTTATCGTTGACTTCCCGATGTACGAGTACGACGAGGACAGCGGAAACATTATCTTCACACACAATCCGTTCTCGATGCCGCAGGGCGGACTTGAAGCTCTTAACACAAAGAATCCCGTTGACATTCTCGCTTATCAGTATGACATTGTTTGCAACGGTGTCGAGCTTTCTTCGGGTGCGGTAAGAAATCACGACCTTGATATTATGATTAAAGCATTCGATATCGCAGGATATACGGAAGACCAGCTCAAAGAGAAATTTACCGCCCTCTACAATGCGTTCCAGTACGGTGCTCCGCCACACGCAGGAATGGCTCCGGGCGTAGACAGAATGATTATGCTTCTCACAGGCGAAGAGAATATCCGTGAGGTTATAGCATTCCCGATGAACAGCAACGCTCAGGATTTGCTTCTCGGTTCTCCGGGAGAGGTTACGGAGCAGCAGCTCAGAGAGGTTCATATAAAATTGAGATAACTCGAAAGGAAGTTTTTTATGGTTACTCACGAGGACGTTCTGGCAATCGCAAGACTTTCAAAGCTTTATATCGCCGAGGAAGAGCTTGACGATTTGACAAAAGCCATGGATGATATTATCAAGTTTGCCGATACGATTAACAACGCTTCTGAAGAGGGCGTTGAGTTTGACAATATAAACAATCTCTCTAATGCGTTCCGAGAGGACGAGGTTGTTCCGTCTTACGACAGAGAAGAGATTCTCAAAAATGCTAACGATATTGACGAGGGACATTTCCTCGTTCGCAAGAGGGTGTAAATTATGGCAGAGGGAAAAATTAAACATTACAGCGATTTGCTTGAAAACAAGGAAATTTCCTGTAAAGAACTTACGGAGAAATTTCTCACCGAGATTGAAAGTGCCAATAAGGACCTTAACGCTTATGTTAAGGTAACACCCGATACGGCTCTTGAAACTGCAAAAAAGGTAGATGAAAAGCTCGCAAGAGGGGAGAAGCTTTCTCCGCTTGAGGGTATTCCCATGACCTTAAAGGACAACATCTCCACAAAGGGTATAGAAACTACCTGCTGTTCAAAAATTCTGGAGGGTTACACTCCGATTTACAATGCAACGGTTTGGGAAACACTTTCCAAGAATAATGCGGTTTTGCTCGGTAAAACTAATATGGACGAATTCGCAATGGGTTCGTCTTCGGAAACATCTTACTTCGGCGGTGCGGCTAACCCTCACAACATCAATCACGTTGCAGGAGGAAGCTCGGGCGGCGTTGCGTCTGCTGTCGGCGGAAACATTGCCGTTTACGGTCTTGGTTCGGATACTGGCGGTTCTATCAGACAGCCTGCAAGCTTCTGCGGTATCGTAGGCTTGAAGCCTACATACGGTGCTGTTTCGAGATTCGGTCTTATTGCGTATGCGTCAAGCTTTGACCAGATAGGTCCTATTACAACGACTGTCGAGGATTCGGCAATTGTTTTTGATGCAATTTCCGATTACGATAAAATGGATTCCACAAGTCAGGGCAGAAAGGGTACTCCGACCGTGGATTCTCTTAAAAATGATATTAAGGGCTTGAAGATAGGTATTCCGAGAGAATATTTAGAGGGTATCAGAGATGACGTAAAGCTTTCGATTGAAAAGGCTTGCGAAGTGTATAAGTCGCTTGGTGCGGAGATTGTTTACTTTAATCTTCCTGCTTTGAAATATGCTCTGCCTGTTTACTATATTCTCGCTTGTGCGGAGGCTTCTTCAAACCTCGGCAGATACGACGGTATCAGATACGGCTACAGAACAGATTCCTACAAAGACGTAAACGAAATGATTTGCAAAACGAGAAGCGAGGGCTTCGGTGACGAGGTTAAAAGACGTATTCTCCTCGGCACATACGTTCTCAGTGCAGGCTATTATGATGCTTATTATAAAAAGGCTCAGAATCTCAGAGGTTCGATTGTAAATGCGTTTAAGAATGCGTTCGCAAGCTGTGACGTTATCCTTGCCCCGACAGTTCCGATGACGGCTTTTGAAAAGGGCAATGCCATAAGCGTCCCGATTGAAACATATCTTACGGATATTTGTACAGTTCCCGTGAACATTGCAGGCTTGCCGGGTGTGAGCATTCCCTGCGGATTTAACGACAAGGGTATGCCTATCGGTATGCAGCTTATCGGCGATACATTCTGTGAAAGTAAAATTCTCAATGCGGCTTGGCAGTACGAAAATGCGGCAGGTGCTGAGGTGTTCAAAGCATCACAGTACGGTGTGAAGTTATAAGGAGGGAAAATCAATGAAATACGAAATGGTCGCAGGCTTTGAAACACATATTGAGCTTGCTACAAACACTAAGATTTTTTGCTCCTGTACAACGGAGTTCGGTGCTGATTCCAACACTCATTGCTGTCCTATCTGTATAGGCTTGCCGGGAACTCTCCCGAAGCTTAACAGACAGGTTGTAAAATATGCCATTATGGCAGGTTTGGCAACCAACTGCGAAATTGCCAATATCTCCAAAATGGACAGAAAAAATTACTGCTACCCCGATTTGCCTAAGGCTTATCAGATTTCGCAGTATGACAAACCACTTTGCGAACACGGTTATGTTCAGCTGAGCAGCGGCAAGAAAATCAGACTTACAAGAATCCATATAGAGGAAGATGCAGGCAAGCTTATTCATAAGCGTGGCGATACCTATGTTGACTATAACCGTGGCGGTGTTCCTCTTATCGAGATTGTTTCCGAACCCGATATCCGTTCGGTTGAGGAGGCTAAGGAGTACGTTGAAAAACTCCAGCAGATTATGCGTTATATCGGAATTTCCGACTGTAAAATGCAGGAGGGAAGTATGCGTTGTGACGTTAATATTTCCGTTCGTCCCGAGGGCAGCGAGGAACTCGGCACAAGAACGGAAATTAAGAATATGAACTCTATAACGTTCATCGGCAAGGCTATGGAATACGAGTTTGGCAGACAGGTTGACCTGATTGAATCGGGCGGAAAGGTTGAACAGCAGACTTTGAGATATGACGATGTTACAAATACAACTTCGTCAATGCGTGGCAAGGAAGATGCCAACGATTACCGCTATTTCAGAGACCCCGACCTTGTTACAATCAGCGTAACCGATGAAGAGATTGACGAACTCAGAGCAAAAATTCCCGAGCTTCCTGCACAGAAAAAGGAAAGATACGTAAACGAACTCGGTCTTAATGAAAAAGACGCTCAGAACATCGCTAAGTACAGAAATATTGCAGAGTTCTTTGAATCTGCTTCTGACGGAGTTAAGAACCCGAAAACGGTTGCCAACTTCATTATCGGTCAGATTTTCCGCAGACTTGAAACGGAATCCGATAAGGAGGAGTTCAACATTGCGACTACAGCCGAGCAGCTTAAGGAGCTTGTAAAGCTTATCGATGACGGAAAGCTCAAGAACAATCTTGCAAAATCAACTCTTGAAAAAATGCTTGATACGGGCAAGGGTGTCAGAGAATTTGTTTCCGAAAGTGACCTTGCAGGTATGGACGAGAACACTCTGAATGATTTGTGTCAGAAAGCAGTTGAGAATAACCCGAAAGCCGTTGCCGATTATAAGAACGGCAAGCAGAAGGCTTTGAAATCCATTGTCGGTTTTGTTATGAAAGAAAGCCGTGGCAGAGCAGATGCCGCCGCTGCCGAGGCGAAAATTCTTGATTTAATCGGTTAATCACTTACTTATATGAAAGGCATTGATTTTTTCAGTGCCTTTTATACTGTTATAAAATTGCCTATTTTTGAAAATTCGGTTATGTCATATATTATATAATCTTCCATAATTTATTTTATTGTAATTCAGCTTATTGAAAAATTGATTTTATTGTGATATAATAAACGTCAAAGTGAGATAATGTCGAATTTTATTTGTCAGTTAATCGGAGGACAAACTATATGAAAATGTTTTGCAAATTTTGTTTTTGCATTTCTGTTCTGTTCATTTTAATGTTATGTGCCGGCTGCGGTGCGGTCGAGTACTCGGTTCAAGACTTTGCAGATGTCAAAGTTGTAGGTTATACGGAACACGGCACACTTTCTATAAAGGTGAAAGATTCCACGGTGAACCAAATTTACGCCGATGGCAAAAAGGATAAAACGGCGGCTCTTCGCTTTGCGGAAACTTTTAAATTTACCTATGACGGTCAGGACGAAGAGGATTCTTATTTCAATAACGGCGATGTTGTTACCATTAATGTTACTTATGATGAGAAAATGGCAAACTCGCTCGGTCTTAACTTCGTCGATTCGTCCTTTCAATATACCATTGACGGCTTGGAGGATAAGCTTGAAACAAGTCCGTTCGAGGGTCTTAACGTCAAGTTTAACGGCGTTGCTCCTTACGGCACAGTGCAGCTTGATAAGTCAAACTGTATTCAGTATGTTATTGATAATGTCACTTTCTATTGTGATAACTATGACCTTTCCAATGGCGATAAGGTCGTTGTTCGTGCGGAGTTTAATCCCGAGATTGCCGAAAGAAATGGTTATGTATTTACCGAGGACGTTAAAAAGTATACGGTAGTGGGTTTGTCGAAATACGTTAAATCTATGTCGGGTGTGTCTTATGATGCCACTACTGCAAAAATGCGTAGAATGGTTGAAACGTACCTTTCCGAAAATGATGATACCTATAAATCGTTGGATTGGTATTTCGGTGAGGACGATACAGACAATGATGAAGAAGACAGTTCTCTTACCTTTGACAGCGATATTATGAAAGAAGATGAAGATTCCGATATTTTCGGTGAGAATATTGACGGAAATGAACCGAATAATGAAAATTCTTCCGAACCTGCGGACTCAAACAAAAAGAAAAAGCTCTCAACTATTCAGCAAATTAAGGGTGATTTTGCATTATCCGATTTTAAGGCTAAGTTTGATTATACTCCCGTTGAATGCTATTATTCGCTGAATCCTATTCAATACAGTGATAATCAGTTTTATTCAATATATAAAATTAAAGGTACTTTCGTTTGTGAGAGTTCAAACGGTTCGGGATATATTAAGCCGGGAGATACTCTGGTAGGTGAAATTTACGTTATTGCAAGACTTATAGGCGGAAGTGTGGACATCAAAAACAATCTTTATTATGAAGATTCCGTTCTTAAAAATTATCATTCCTATTCGATTCACAGTGTTCCTAAATACAGTGATGTTACAAGTGAGATATTTGGAAGTACAACATATCTTGTGGAAACTTTAACGTATGTTGAAGATAAGGACGCATACAACGATTTTGTGAAGAAACTTGAATCTAAGTCCAAAAAGAAAGAGGACGCTCACATTACAATCGATACTTCCACAGATACCGAATCAGATAAGAAACGTGACTCCTCCGGAAGTGATACCGATTCTGAAGACAATTCCGAATCGGAGTATGACGAAGACGGAAACATTCAGTATTATGACCAGGATTTTGACGATGGTCAATATGATTATGACGTTGATAACGGCGATGATTATAGTTTAGACGGCTCATATGATGACAATTATGCTGATTATGATAACCAAAATGATTATCAGCAGTACGATTACACAGAGTATTAATAAAAAATTTAAAATTTGAGCAGATTTTTTTGTATAATCATTTGAATTATTTATAATAATGTGTTATAATAAAGGTGGTTACTTTAGAAACAAAATTCATTGTTAGGATGTGTAATGATAATGATAAACGGTATATGTTTAAAAAATGCTATTATTTCGGGTGCAAACAATATCAGCAAGAATAAGTCTGCTATTGATGATTTGAATATCTTCCCTGTTCCCGACGGAGATACAGGTACAAATATGTCAATGACAATTAATTCGTCTGTAGCGATGCTTAAAGAGCTTGACTGCGAAGATGTTGCAACTGTTGCCCAAAAAACAGCGTCCGCACTTCTCAGAGGTGCAAGAGGTAACTCGGGTGTTATTCTGTCACTCATTTTCAGAGGTTTTTCGGTTGGTCTGAAAGATAAGCAAACCGCTGATGGCAGCGACCTTGTTCACGCTTTGGGTGCAGGTGTTGAAGCTGCGTACAAGGCTGTTATGAAGCCTACTGAGGGTACTATCCTTACGGTTGCACGTATGGCTTACGAAGCAGGAAACGTTCTTATCGCAACCGAAAACGACCCTGTTCTTGTTTGGGAAACTATGGTTACTGCTGCAAACGAAGCATTGGAGCTTACTCCCGAGCTTCTCCCTGTGTTAAAGAAAGCTAACGTTGTAGACGCAGGCGGTAAAGGTCTTTGTACGATTTTTGAGGGTATGCTCTCTGTGTTCAGAGATGGTGAGATTATCGAGTACGCTCAGTCGGAGGAAGAGAAGAAGAAGACAGACGATGATTATTTCAGGTCTGCGGCTGCTCAGTTTGACGGAGATATCACTTATACTTACTGTACGGAATTTATTGTAGGCAGAGATCCCGAGATACATAAAGATGCTCAGGAGCTTAGAGATTTCCTGCAAACTATCGGTGACTGCGTTGTAGTTGTTGACGATGAAGAAATTGTCAAGGTTCATGTTCATACAGAGAATCCGGGCTATGCCTTACAGGAGGGCTTAACCTATGGTCAGCTTCTTACCGTTAAGGTTGAAAATATGAAAGAGCAGCACCGCAAGGCAGCAGAAGCCGAAGCAAAGGTTCAGGCAGAAAAAGAAGCGGAAGAGGCTGCAAAGCTGGAAGTTCAGGAGCCTGTTGATGATATTGGCTTTGTTGCGGTTGCGGCAGGCGAGGGTCTTGTTGAGCTGTTCAAGGATTGTGGGTGCAGTCACGTTGTAAGCGGCGGTCAGTCTATGAACCCGAGTACAGAAGATATTCTCCGTGCCGTTCTTGCTACTCCGGCTAAAAAGGTTGTTGTTTTGCCAAACAACAAGAATATCATTATGGCTGCGGAGCAGACAATTCCTCTTGTAGGTGACAGAGAGGTTATAATCATTCCTACAAAGACTATTCCGCAGGGTCTTTCGGCTTTGCTTGCTTACGACCCCGAGCTTGATTCGGGCATTGCCGTTGATATTATGAGAGAAGCTTATCTGGGTGTTCAGACAGGTCTTGTTACATTTGCTGCAAGAGATTCAGATTTCGGAGTAGGCATTCACAAGATTAAGGAGAACGATATTATAGGTCTTGAAAACGGCAAACTTACTGTGAATGAGAAAGACGTTGTCAAGGCTACTCTTAAACTTACAAAATCTCTCGTTTCAAGAGATTCGTCCTTTATAACGGTTATCAGCGGCGAGGACGTTACTCAGGAGCAGGCAGATAAGGTAGTTGAATCCTTGACTGCAAAGTACGGCAAAGATATGGATATTACCTATGTAAATGGCGGTCAGCCGGTTTACTATTTTATAATTTCTGTTGAATAAAGGTTGATTGGATTGGCTTCACTTTACGAGATTCCAATAGAAAACATAAACGGCATCGGCACCAAACGTGGTCAGCTTTATCGTAAGTTGGACATCGATTCTGTCGGTGCCCTTGTGCGTTTTTATCCGAGAGCATATGAGGATTGGAGCAAAATCAGCGATATCGCAGCTTTGACTGTCGGTGAAACAAGCTGTATTAAGGTAACTCTCAGTACACCTGTAACGGAGCATAGAGTTGCAGGCGGAAAGCTCCTTGCAACTACAAATGTTTCGGACGGATATGCTTATATGAAAATAGCATTCTTTAATAATAAATATATTAAGTCTATGCTAAAAATGGGGGTGGAGTATCTTTTTTACGGAAAAGTAACTTCCTCGGGCGGTATGCGTGAGATGATAAATCCGACCTTTGCAAAGGCAGACACAGGAAATGTCATTCACCCGATTTACAGTCAAGTTAGCGGTCTTACCACAAAGCAGATTGAAGCGGCAGTGAAAAAGGCTCTTGCTATGCTTCCCGAAAAAATAAAGGATACTATCCCCGAATATGTCAGAAATAAATACAATTTGATTGGTCTTAAAGACGCACTTCTGAAAATTCATTTTCCAGAAATCTCCGATGATATTGCAGCTTCAAGACGAAGACTGATTTTTGAAGAACTGCTTGTGCTTGTGTTGGGTCTTAGTTCCATAAAATCTATGCCAAGTAAATTATCGGCAGTAAATATTGAAAAGGACTTTACCGAGGACTTTTTGAAACTCTTGCCTTTTAAACTCACAAATGCTCAGTACTCTGCTATTAAAGATTGTATGAGCGATATGATGAACAATACTAAAGCAATGAACAGACTTGTTCAGGGAGATGTCGGTTCGGGTAAAACTATGGTTGCGGCAGCGGTTGCCTATTCCTGCATAAAGAATGGTTATCAGGCGGCAATGATGGCACCCACGGAAATTCTTGCACAGCAGCATTTTCAAACATTCGATAATTTGTTTAAAGATACAGATGTGAGAATTAAACTCCTTACAGGCTCAATGACTGCAAAGCAGAAACGGCTTGTTCTTGCAGATTTGGCAGACGGCGAAATTGATTTTATTGTCGGTACGCATTCGCTGATTTCGGAGAATGTTGCATTTAAAAATCTCGGAGTTGTTGTCACGGACGAACAGCACAGATTTGGAGTACGTCAGCGTTCCGATTTGCTGGAAAAAGGTAGGAATCCGCATCTTCTTGTAATGTCGGCGACACCTATCCCGAGAACGCTTGCCCTTATGATTTACGGCGACCTTGATATCTCCGTTATTAATGAGCTTCCGCCGGGTCGTCAGATTGTCGATACTTTTCTGATTGACGATTCAAAGCGAATGCGAGTGTATAATTTTCTGAAAAAGAACATTAACGAGGGCAGACAATGCTATATAGTTTGTCCTGCGGTTGAAAATTCCGAAACAGGTCTTATTGGTGTAGAAGAGTATGCCGAAGAAATCCAAAAAACTGTGTTCAAGGATTACAGCGTTGCCGTTCTTCACGGTAAGATGAAATCAGCTGATAAGGACGATATTATGAATAAGTTCATTGACGGCCAAATTAACATTCTTGTTTCAACTACTGTAATTGAAGTCGGAGTTAATGTACCCAATTCAACAATTATGATGATTGAAAACGCAGAACGTTTCGGACTTTCACAGCTTCACCAGCTTAGGGGAAGAGTCGGCAGAGGTGAATATAAATCATATTGCATTCTTGTTTCAAATGCAGGGGGAGAAGAGGTGGGGAGAAGACTTCGTGCTTTATGCTCCACAAATGACGGATTTAAAATTGCCGATGAAGATTTGAAGCTCAGAGGTCCGGGTGACTTTTTCGGTTCAAGACAGCATGGTCTGCCCGAACTGAAAATTGCTGATTTGGCAGAAAATGTGAGTATTCTTCAAGATGCACAAAGTGCCGCAAAGGAGATTATGAGCGATTATATTGATAAACAAAATAATAACTACCGTGGTTTAAGGGCAGAGGTAAGAATGTTGTTCCATAATGTTGGTCACGGTCAGCAGTTAAATTAATAAAGTTTTAAAATAAATAATGAAAAGAGGAAAATTATGGTGATTAAACGAATCACGGCAACTGTGCTTGCGGTTATGCTGCTTTTTGTATGCTTTGCAACGTCTGCCAATGCCGCAACCTTTACATCTGATGTCGAAACTGTCAGCAAGGCAATTTACCTGCTGAACCTCGATACAGATACTTTGGTGTATGAGAAAAATTCCAATGATAAGTTATATCCTGCATCTACAACCAAAATTATGACGTACATTGTAACGGTTGAGAACGTCAAGGATATTAAGAATACAAAGGTTGTTGTTAATAAGGATATTCTCGATGAGCTTGCCGGTACGGGAAGTTCGCTTTCGGGTCTTGAATATTTTGTGGGTCAGACTGTGACGGTTTACGATTTGCTTAACTGTCTGATGATTAAGTCGGGAAATGATGCGGCACTTTTGCTTGCTGATTTTGTGGGTGACGGCTCTGTTCAGAACTTCGTTGATATGATGAACGAGAAAGCTAAGGAGCTTGGCTGCAAGAATACACACTTTGTGAATCCACATGGACTTCATGACGAAGACCATTATACCACCGCAAGAGATTTGGCAGCAATAACAAAGTATGCACAAACCTTGCCCGAGTTCAACGAAATTACAAGTACTGTTTCAACGTATATTTCCGCTGACGCAGAAAAGGAATATCCGCTTATCACAACAAACTACTTGATTGACGAAAAGCGTGGCGGTGATTACTATTACGAATATGCCAAAGGAATTAAAACGGGTACTACGGACGAAGCAGGATATTGTCTTGTTTCCACTGCATCTAACGGGGGTTATACTTATCTTTGTGTTGCGTTGGGAGCTCCCAGTGTGGACGATGAGGGAAACGAGGTAGAGGATAACGGAGCTATGCGTGATTCCGTTGCAATGTATAAGTGGGCATTTGAAAATCTGGAGCTAAAGAATGTTATCGACGAACAGACACCTGTGTGTGAAATTCCGATTGAGCTTGCATGGAATCAAGATACGGTTCAGCTTGTTCCGCAGGGCAGCTATTCAACGCTGCTTCCTGCCGATATCGAGAATTCGAGTATCGATATTGTGACCAATATTCCCGACTCTTTAACTGCACCTGTAATTGAGGGAAACATTATCGGCACAGCTACCATAAGCTATGCCAACCAAGAGCTTACTACCGTTAATTTGATAGCAGCCGAAACTGTTGAGAGAAGTAAGATGTTATATTTTCTTCACTCGGCGAAGAAAATCTTCAAATCTCAGTGGATGATTTTGGCAATAGGAATTGTTGTTGTACTTTTCATATTGTATATTATAATTACTATGATTTATAACAATAAAAAAAATAAGAATAAACAGATGAAAAACAGAAAGAAAAGAAAACCGTCAAACAGAAGATAAGTTATAGAGAATAATAAAAGACACAGAACCTAAAAATTCTGTGTCTTAAATCTATGTATTATCTTTTTGCTCTCGGCTTGCGAGTACCGCAGGCACATAAACCTACATACTCCTGATTAACTTTTCCGCATTCGGGACAAGTCCATTCGTCATACTCAGACGCATCTACAAACTTTCTCTGAGCTTTTGTACCGTTTTTAACAATTTCGGAATCGGTGTCGGAATCATTGTTTGCGGATTTTCCGTGATTGTTGAGGAACATTTCGGAGAAGCTCTTTTTACCCTTTTTTTTGGTATTCTTCGACTTGGGCGGAGTACTTGTTTTAGGTGCGTTTTTCTTTTTGTTTGTAAACGGAGCTTTTTGCTGCCGAACAGGCTGTTGCTGAACAATCGGCTGCTGTTGTGAAGTCTGCTGAATAGGTTGTTGTATAGGCTGCTGTACCTGCTGGGGAGGAGTTGCGGCTTGCTGTGCAGGCTGCTGAGTTGGTATTGAATAAGCCTCTTGGTCTTCAATATTGCTTACAAAGTTGGACATAAAATTTTGCTGTGTATCGGTAGGTTCGGGAGCTTTCTGCGTGGCTGCTCCGCCGCCGAAGAACATATCATCGTTTAATGTATTGTAAGCTTGCTGTGAAGTCTGAGCCTGCTGAACAACGGGTTGACTTTTAACAGAAGTCTGCTGAATATTTTGTTTATTAGCCTTATTGGGGTCAATTTCCTCAAACAGAGAGAAATCGTAATCCTCGGGAGAATGTTTCTTTTTATAATCCAAATCCAGAACGACTGTCGGAGGTGCGGCAGCTGTCGGAATGGCGTTATCCAGTGCGGAAAGATTAGGTGTGATTTTTTGTGGCTGTTTCAAAGGCTGTGTCTGAATTTGTGTTTGCTGTGTAGGGGGGGTAACGGTCTTTGCAGAGAAGAATATATCATCATCTGAATCGTTACGCATACCGTAAGGCGAACCGTTCATAACAGAGGTTTCTTCAAAGTGAATCGGTGCAGCTTTACTTGCGGCATTTAAATTAGGCTGGTCTTGTGCAAAATCAAGTACATTGGAGCTGTCATTTATACTTTTGCCACTCGGAGCAGCTTCTTCGGCAGGGGACGAGAACATTAAATCTAATCCGCTGCTTTGAGTGGCGGCAGTCATTTCGGCATTGTGCATAATAGGTTGACTTTCAGTAGGTGCAGAGCCTTGAAGGTTAAGAGGTACTGTGGGAATGTCTGCCTGTGACGTTTGCATTCTCTCCGTTGAGGCAGTGTCTGCATTCTCATTAGCTGTAGCGTTTATAATGAATTTAGGCTTTTTCTTAACCTCTTTTTTGGGTTCTTCTTCAATGCCCAAATCTTTTCTGTACTGTGCGAAAGGATCTCTTTTATTCTTCTTTAAAAATTCATCGGCAAAGGTTAGCTTCTTTGTTTCTTCAATACCGTAATCGAATTTCTGCTCCATCATTGGTGCAGCCTTTTCGGGCGGTTTTGCCTGCTGCTTCTCCTGAGGATTATACTTGTAATACAAATCCTCGTTGTTTTGTTTACCCTTGTTTTCACGACCTCGCTTGAAAAATCCAAACTTCGGCTTCTGATCGCTTTCTCTTTCGGCAGCTCCCTGAGAATCGGGTTTTTTCATCGACTGAGCCTGATTCATTGCGGCAACCTTTCTGTGAAGCTTCTGTGCTTGGAAAGGTGAGGCGTGAGATTCGGCTTCCTTCGCCCAGCTTCCGATTTGACCGAGCGAAACCACCGATTTCATAATGCTGACAAGTCCGATAATGCCGACAAGCAGTCCGACACCCGCAATTACGAGCCATGCCATTGCATCAATACTTTCGGACGAATCAACCATATTTCCCTTAATGTGAAAATACTGGAATATTCCGATTGCTGCAACAATAAGACCGGCAGCTATAAAGGAAAGACTGAGTACCATTGAACTGGTTATTTCCTTTTTTTGTGCATCATACATAGCGTTAGCTATAGTGCTTGGATTGCCAATCGAATCTGCTTTTTTTGACTTCTTGCTCACACAATTCCCTCCTCGTTTTTTAGATATTTATACAGAATATTATAATACATTTTTCTGAGAATTTCAATAATTGGCAAGATTTTTTGGAATATTTTACTGCAATTTTGTGAATTTACATAAAAGAAATGAATTTTTTATGTTTTATTCAACGAAAAAAATTCACTGAAAATTCGTATAAAATTCACAAACATAACACCTTGATATTTAATGTTTATTCTTGTAACAAATTATTTTAAATATTGATATACTTGGCATTTAATCATTCCATTGTAAAGTTTTCTCCGCTTGTCCGCAGCTCTTCCAAAGCAGTTTTCAAAATCATCATCGGGACTTATCACCGTGTAGCTCCATCCGTTTTTTGAAATAAATCGCTTTCCCATAATTCTGTAAATATCCTCGGCTTCTCTGATGTCAAGCAGACGTTCCCCGTAAGGCGGATTGCAAATCACCGTTGCACGTTCAAAGCTTTCTGAAAAATCCTTAATGTTCTTTTTCGCAAACGTGATATATTCCGCCACACCTGCTTTTTTTGCGTTATTGAAAGCTATGTCAAGTGCGTTCTCGTCAATGTCATAGCCGTAGCCGTGAAAGGCGATATCCGATTTTATTCCGCTTTTTGCAGCACTGCGTTCCGAGTCCCAGACAGTCTTTGGAATAAAATCAAAGTTTTCGGAGATAAATTGTCTTTCGGCATTCGGCTGAATGTTCAATGCCTTTTGTGCAGCTTCAATCAAAATAGTACCAGAACCGCAGCATGGGTCAATGACCGTATGATTGCTCCTGACACGAGAAAGCTCAACAAGTGCCGCCGCAAGCGTTTCACGAATGGGAGCATCATTTGAAGCAGCTCTGTAGCCACGTTTGTGAAGCGGTTCACCGCTTGTGTCAAGCATAATGCAGACATTGTCTTTCAGTATCAGAAATTGGATTTTAAATAATGCTCCCGACTCTTCAAACCAATCTCTTTTGTATCGTGACTTCAAACGCTCTACTACAGCTTTTTTTACAATAGCCTGACAATCCGGAACACTGTACAGGGCAGAGGATAAACAGTTTCCTTTCACAGGGAACTGTCCGTTTTCAGGAATGTATTTTTCCCACGGAATATTTTTTACACCCTGAAACAGTTCTTCAAAGCTGTGAACATCAAACCTGCCGAGCAGCAGCAAAATTCTCTCGGCGAATCTGGAGCGGATATTTGCTCTCGCAAGTATTGAAGCATCACCCTCGAAAAAGACACGACCGTTGTCGGCTCTGACGTTTTCCGCACCCATAAATTTGAGTTCGTTGGAAAGAAATTTTTCAACACCCATAAGGCACGGAGCGACAAATTTATGTAAACTCATTTAATTAACAATCCTTTTCAATATATATAAACTATTATACAACATAACGGAGAAAGTTTCAAGCTTTTCTTTATTAATCAATTAAATTTTTATTGTCGGCAATGCCTACAGGAAATAGGTGAAGATATACTTACGGTCAAAAAGATTTACCATTTTAAAGTTTGGTCAAGCTTTTCAAAGCTTGCGGGGTGCAGGGGCAGAGCCCTGCTCGCTGACAAAACCAACTTGCAAAGAAAAGTAAACTACCCTCAGCGAAAT
>CADCHW010000021.1:0-8286 GCA_902801245.1 uncultured Ruminococcus sp. | reverse complement strand
ACCAAAACAGGCAACAGCACAGCGAATTGCCGGTCGTAAGGAAGATAAAGTTAATATCCGACCCGATTCCTGCGGACATTGTCTGCCGAATTCCCGGTCTAATAAAGATAAACTACAATTTTATTCCAACCGTACAGCTAGAAAATTTTTTAAAAAAATTTTCCAAAACCCCTTTACAAATTAAAAATTTGTGGTATAATAATAACTGTCGCTGATGAAGTAAGTTCGTTAAATTCTCCTTAAAGAGAATTTTCAATGCAGACAGCAAACTTACGTAACGAAAAAAGTTAGTGCGATTTTTATCTGCCGTTGGCAGCTCACAGCGGAAACTCAAAAAAATTTTTTGAAAAAATTTTCAAAAAAGTATTGACAAACAAATCAAGCTGTGATATAATAAATATCGTTGCAGGAGAGAAATGCAGATGTAGTTTAGTGGTAGAACTTCAGCCTTCCAAGCTGATCGTGTGGGTTCGATTCCCATCATCTGCTCCATCACGAAAGTGAATATGATCTGCGCCAATAGCTCAGCTGGATAGAGCAACTGCCTTCTAAGCAGTAGGTCAGGGGTTCGAGTCCCTTTTGGCGCGGTAGATCTGAAAAACAAGTTGCAGTATTTTGTGTACTGTAGCTTGTTTTTTTGTAAACAGAATTACTGTTATACTAAAGTTTGAAAAGATTTACCATTATAAAGCTTGACCAAACTTTAAAATAGTAAATCTTAATGCTTGCGAGTATAAATTTTTGGAACGTCGATAAATTTCGGCGTTCCAATTTCTTTAATTATATATAACTCGGTAAACTTTCCATAGGAAAGAAGTTTGACGCAGCTGATAAAGTTACCATATACAAAAAGTTAGTGTACGTATTTCCTGCCGACGTTGTACATCGAAAGTCAAAGCCTGAACATATCCTCAATATCTCTAAATCCGAAATGTTCATTTTTATAATTGGTCAGCATAACCTGCGGCTCGGAGCTGCCGCCTTTCTGAACGTGTTCAATGCTGAATTCTATCATTTTTGCAATGTTGCGTGATGTAATTATCCCATCGGTTTTCATCAGTCCACTCATAATTTCAAGGTCTTCACGGTTTATCAGATATCTGAAAATTTTCAGTGCATTATCCTTAATGTAATCCTTGGCAATTTTTGAACCGTCTGTCATAAATATTTTCAGTACAATATAGTACTTTATCTCAAGCGGCATTACTCGTGAATAATTCTTTTCTTTCAGCATATCAAACGTTCTTTTGATGTGGATATCATTTATTTTTGAGTATTCAAATTCATATCCGCATATAGTCACCGTCTTCAAAGCCTTGCATTTTTCAAGTGAATAAAAATCATACTCCTCCAAGCTTTCGGGGAGGGTAACTTCTTCAAGAGCCTTGCATTTATGAAATACACGTTCCCCAAGATATTTCACACCTTTCGGCAGAAAAGCCTTTTTAAGGTTCTTGCAGGCAATAAATGCACTGTTTTCGATTTCTTCAACATTCTTAGGCAAAATTATTTCTTCAAGAGCATCACAGGACTTAAAAGCATTTTGCATAATCACGGTGACGGAGTCGGGGAGAGTTATATGTTTTATACTACTGCATTTAGCGAACGCACCTGCACCGATAACCTTTACATTGTCGGGAACAGTAACCGATTCGTCATTGCCAAAATATTTCACCAGAACACCGTCGCCGACTATCAAAAAATCACCCTCAAATTTTTTGAAAAACTGAGTGCCGTAAAAAGCATTTTCGCCGATACGTATAACACTTTTCGGAATATTAATTTTTGAAAGTTTCTTGCAGCCGTAGAATGCACCGCTGTGGATATATCCCACACCCTCGGGGATATCGATCTCTTTAAGAGCCGTACAGCCTTGGAATGTTCTCTCCGAAATATAACCAAGATTCGATGAAAGACTAATCTTCGCAAGACTTGAACAGCCCGAAAAAGCATTTTTTCCTATCCTTGAAACTTTGTCCGGAATATCAATGTTTTTCAAGCCTGTACAGTCGCTGAAAGCTCCGTCATCAATGCCCTCAAGAGTTTTCGGAAGATTGATTTTTTCAAGACTTTTACAGCCGTTGAATGCATTGTAACCGATATCAAAAAGTTTGGGCGGCAGATTCACCTCGCAAAGATTTTCGCATTCACAGAACATATCATATGAAACGCTTTTAATATCGGACGGCAATGTAATACTCTTAAGAGCGGTACAACCTTCAAAAACCGAGTGTCCGAAAGAATAGACATTTTCGGGAATATTAATCTTTTCAAGACTTTCACAATTTCCAAAACAGAAATTGCCGATTGATTCTATACTCTCGGGAAGAATAATTTCCCGAATGTTTACGCAGTTGCTAAAAGCAGAGTACTCGATATAAGAAATATTATCCGGAACAGTTACAACTGTAACTCCTTTTTCTTCTTTATATTTTTTCAAAAATACATAGCTTGTTTCAAATCCCATTAGTATCTCTCCTTTTAAAGCTTAAAGCTCCAGCTGTTCAATCTCGCTGATAATTTCCGTCTGTCTTTCGTAGAACATAAGTTCGTCATTATGCTTAAAGTACTCTTTGCTGCCGTTCTCGCTGATGAACCTCGCACTGTAGTAATTCGCTGTAATTTCAGTCATAAGAATAAGAATTTCCTGTCCGCCCGGGAAAACCTCCTCGGCAAAGATAAATGTATTGTCAAGCTTCCTGCCGGTGTTTTCCGTGAGCTTTTTTAAATTCTTAACAAGCTTATTAAACTCTTTTTTAACTGCCGAAAAGGCTTTTGCAGAGTTTGTTTCACCTGTAATTGCTGCGGCAAGCTCGTCTATAGCCGAGATAACTTCCTTTGTTACGGCAATATCCTCTCGTGACATACTGCCTGATTTTCTTCCCGACTCAAGTGTCCTCTGCTTTTCAGCCGAGAATTCCGACAGAAGCTCGGACGGCGATTTGTCCGTTTCCGCAAGACTTACCTTGTACTTAGCCAAAACCGAGTGAATCTGTTTTATAACAGCCTTACGATTGACAGTAGATTTTATCTCTCCAATCAAAGCGTCAAGAATAAGTCCGACAAGCGAAAGTCTTTCGTCAAATCTTGCTGCCTTAGCACGTTCTTTTATTTCGTTGGCTGCCTTACCGTCAAGAATAGTGTCAACCTGATAGTCGCTTTGATATTTCTTAAACAAGTCAAAGTAATTGGCAAAGCTTTTGGCTATCTTTTTATTTTGCAAATATTGACGAATAAGGTCTTCATCAACTTCAATGTTCTGCAATTCATAAACACGAATAATTTGACTGAGGTCGTCCCAGCCTCGTGCAGTGACAAACGACTTTCCGTCCACAGTTGTTTCAATGGAGTAAAAATCAGCTTTCTTTATTTCAAGATAAGTTATAATTGCAGGGTGAATGCCTGTGTTGTATGCGTACTCTTTCCAAACATCAAAATCAGGTTCAACGTCAATTCTTTTCAGTCTGTCCCAAGTTACAATGTCAAATTCACGCACAGAGTTGTTGTACTCGGGCGGATTGCCTGCCGTGACTACTATCCAGCCTTCGGGAACTCTGTGTCTGCCGAATACTTTGTATTGCAGAAATTGCAGCATAATCGGAGCGAGCGTTTCGGAAACACAGTTTATCTCATCAAGAAAGAGTATACCTTCCTCAATGCCCGTGTCCTCCATCATATCATACACTGCGGAAATAATCTCACTCATTGTATATTCGGAAATATCGCACTCCATACCCTTATAATTCTTATGCTCGATAAACGGCAAACCCAGTGCACTCTGTCTTGTGTGGTGGGTCATTGAGTACGACAGCAAACCCACACCCATTTCCGAGGCAACTTGTTCCATAATTGCTGTTTTGCCTATGCCCGGAGGTCCCATAAGAAAAACAGGCCGCTGCTTGTCTATCGGGATAATATACTCACCGTTTTTATCTTTTGCGAAGTATGCTTTCATAGCATTTGATATTTGTTTTTTAGCGTCTTTTATATTCATAATATCTCCTCAGGCTGTAACACTAATTTTATTGCCCAAACAGGCACTTCGGGATTTTCGTAACCGTCATTCACATACACAAACGCTGTACTGTAATCGGGCTGCTTCTCCGGAAAAACACCGAAACCGTCCGTAAAATATATAAGCCCCTTAAGGTTAGTGAATTCCCGTTTCGCTATAAGCTCGTTTACATAGCGAAATACAGGACGGAAATCTGTGCCGCCGAAACCGTGCAGCTTCATATTTTCAAGATAACGGTTAAACTCTTCCTGTGAGGTAATCTTCACGTCCTCCTGAATATCGGCATCGCATTGTATAATATGAAGATTTATCTTTGAAAAAAATGATTCGGTGCTTTTCAGAATGTTGTATGTCTTGTTTACAAATGTTTGAACAAGCTTACCGCTGACAGAACCCGATGTGTCTATAGCTATAACAAATTCTTTGATACGCTTTACATCTTTATATTCAAGCGGTTCGATAAGCGGCATTTTGCCGTAAAGCTGTAAACCGTAGGTGTAAAATATGTAATCAAACTCGTCATCGTTTATTTTCATAGCTTCGCCCATTACAGCAAATTTTTTTAGGAAAGAAGTGTAGTCGTATTTTTCACGGTTGACCTCCAAAAGATTTTGAGTAAGACCTCCTGCCTGCAAACCTCGTTTCTTTTCCAATGTGTCGAGAGCGGTTTGTATATACTCCGATATCTCTCTCCACATATTCTCAAATTCTTTTTGTTTAGATAACATACTGCTGTTGTTATTGTTTTCGTTATTTTGTTCTCCGTCCGATTTATTTTCATCGTTTTCCTTATTATTCACGGAGTTGACGGAGCTTTTATTTTCGCCCGAATGGCTATCTTGTTGATTATCGGGATTATCTTTTTGTTTGGAACTGCCGGTACTTTTTTGGTGTGATTTTTTTCTCTCCGAACTTTGGGTGTTTACAGATGATGTGTTTCCGCTTTGTTCATTCCTATGATACCACACATAATGATTGTCCATAGAAAATATTTCTTCAAGATAGTTAAGTTTTTTCTCGCTTACATTGCCGTCAAGAAAATAGCGGTACAAAATTTCCGCTGTGATATACTTAACGTGCTTTTTTAGTTCGTCAATTTCCGTTATCTGCTTATTGACCAAGGAAACGTCGGCGGCTGTAATGTCCAGTTCGTTGAGGGAATTTTCAACGGCAATATCACAGGCGATATCCCAAAGTCTTGTATCTAAAAGAGTTCCGATAAACATATGTCTGTAAATACAGTGGAATATGCTGTGCAGATAGCGGCGGCAGGGAATTTCTTTTGCGGATTTGTAGTCATTGAGAACGGATATCGGGTTATAATAATAATATTCACCGTCTGTACCTACGGGAGCATTTTGTGCATTAAGAGCCACACTGTCGGAGAGGGAAAGGAGTGCGGCATTCTCAAAGGGGTGAAAAGTAAGTCTTCCGAGAGCGGAGTCCATAAATCTGAGATTCACAACAAGTGTGTTTCTTGAAAGATTCAGAATATTAATTGAAAGGGAATTTATTTTTTCAAGCTGTTCCTGAGAATACATTTTATTGTTTCAACTCTTTTCCGGATATTTTTATCATACTTGAAAGCTAAAAGATTTATCATTTTAAAGTTTGGTCAAGCTTTTCAAAGCTTGCGGATTCCAAAGGCAGAGCCTTTGGTCGCTGACGAAACCAACTTGCAAAGAAAAGCAAACTACCCTCAGCGAAACTAAATAAACTATCAACAGCAAAATAAAAAACAATATCTTACGACATAAATAAAAGCAGGCAAGAGCGTAGCGAATTGCCGGTCTAAGGAAGAAAAGCAGTAAATCTTAATATTTTTGAGTATAAGTTGGGAATGTGAGACTTGATTATTCGTTTTTTCATTATATGTGTATTATAGCACGTTTTAAAATAACAGTCAATGTTTAGGTGTCCCAAAAGTGCGACATTAAAATATTAATGGATAAGAAGATTTATCAAGTTTTCTCTAAAAACTGTATCAGTATACGTAATAAGTATAGCAGTATGCGTAATTGATATTGTACTTTTTAAGAAGAATAGTGTACAATAGTTATAACAGATAAAAACAAAGGACGTAAGTCCAAGAAAAGGAGCAGAATTTTATGGAAAAGATAGTTCTTAACAACAACACAGAGATTCCGGCAGCAGGTATCGGTACATTTCTTATGCAGCCTGATGATGCACAGAATGCAGTTGTATCAGCTTTGAAGAACGGTTACACAATGATTGATACGGCAAATGCTTATATGAACGAAAAGGCAGTCGGAAGAGGTGTCACGGAATCCGGCAAGACAAGGGAAGAGGTTTACATCTCCACCAAACTCTGGCCGAGCGAGTATTCAAATGCCGAAGAAGCTATTGAGGAAACTCTCAATCGACTTGACACTGATTACATTGACCTGCTGTTCCTGCACCAGCCTGTCGGAGATTACATCACAGCGTACAAGGCTATGGAGAATGCCGTTAAAAGCGGTAAGGTGAAGTCACTGGGACTTTCCAATTTCTCTGTTGAAGAGGTAAACGAGGTGATTGAGGCAACAGAGATTCGTCCTGCTGTTTTGCAGGTTGAAGCACACCCTTACTATCCCCAGAATGAGCTTAAAGAGCAGTTCCCCGATATTCACCTTATGGCTTGGTATCCTCTCGGTCACGGTGACAGGAATCTTGTAAATGAGCCTATATTCACCGAGCTTGCGGAGAAGTACGGCAAGAGCAATGCTCAGATTATTCTTCGCTGGCATACACAGTCGGGTAACATTGTTATTCCGGGTTCAAAAAATCCCGAACACATTAAGGATAATATAGATATTTTCGATTTCACTCTCACAGATGACGAGCTTGCAAAGATTGCGGAAGTAAACAAGAACACTCGCTACTATACCGCAACAAAGGAAGCTTTAGAGGGTTATCTGAAATTCGCCCCCGATTTCAACGCACAGAAATAAATACCGTCATAAAGAGGTTGTGATTTAATATGAAGAGATTTACAGCATTGGCTTTGACAGCCGTACTTGCTTGTTCTGTATTTGCAGGCTGTTCAAATACAGAAGCATCGCCCAATGATACAAAATCGGAGCAGGTTTCTTCGATGTCGGAAGCAGTTTCAAACGGTGCAGCGGTCGAGTATTCTCCAAAATCCGAAACGCCCGATACCGCTGCCGAGAGTAAAATTTTAATTGTCTATTTCACAGCAGCGGAGAATACGGAGGCAGATGCCGTAAGTGAAGCAACCCCCATAATTGATGAATTCGGTTCTGTCAGAGTTCTTGCAAATATGATAAAAGATAAAGTCGGCGGTGATTTATTCTCACTCAAAACGGAAGAAAAATACCCTGTTGAGTATAATGCCGCTGCCGATTTGGCAAAGGAGCAGAACGACAGCAACGTTCGCCCAACACTTGTAAATCACATTGACAATATGGACGAATATGATACCGTGTTTATTGGATATCCGGCATGGTGGTACGATATGCCAATGGCAGTTTACAGTTTTCTTGATGAATACGACCTATCCGGCAAGAGAGTACTGATTTTTAATACGCACGAGGGCAGCGGCACAGCAGGCGGAGTTCAGTCACTTGAAAAAGAAGAGCCGGGAGCAAATGTTGAAACGGACGCTTTGGAACTATGCAGAATTTAATCAGTCATTTTCTGCTTAAAAATACAGTATGCTTGCGTGTTTCAGAAAGTGAAATGTATCAATTATTTCTGCATAGTTCCTTTGAGTATTTCCGGAGGAAATGTATCGGCAGATTCACAGGCGGAAGTTGACAGCTGGCTTTCGGGTTTGGGATTTTAACGGGACGGTGTATTATTGTGATAACAAAAATGGAGGTTCATTGTGAAAAATATTGAAAACAAAGTAGTCATTATTACAGGAGCTTCATCGGGAATCGGTGAAGAAACAGCAAGAGTTCTTGCAAAGAACGGTGCAAAGATTGTGCTTAGTGCAAGACGAGAGGACAGACTTCAAAAACTGGCTTCCGAACTTGGAGAAAATATTGCTTACTTGAAGACAGATGTATCTAACCTGAATGATATGAATGAATTGGTTAAGTTAGCAAAAGAGAAATTCGGCAAGGTTGATGTAATTTTCGCAAATGCAGGTGTTATGCCGGGCGGTAATATGTCTGAACTAAAGGTCAGTGATTGGATGAGTATGGTTGATATTAATCTGTAACGTTCGTCAATTAGGGAGTATATCCTTGATTCTTCCGATAACAAAGCCAAAAGTTTTAAAAATAACACCCCTAAATATTATCCAT
>CADCHW010000020.1:31499-76473 GCA_902801245.1 uncultured Ruminococcus sp. | reverse complement strand
AAAACGTATCTATCCGTACAAAACAACAAAGGCAACAGCGTAGCGAATTGCCGGTCTAAGAAAGAAAAGTGCTAAATCTTAACGCTTTCGAGTATAACTGCCGTTTTCTCTCCAGTCTATGCCAAACCGAAAAATGTAGCTGTAATCGCAACAAGCTCTCTAACGTAAAACGTTGGCAGTAAGTACCACACACAGTCTGCCGGAACACTGCCATATACAAGCCCTGCATCTTTAACAATGTTAGACGCTCTGTACTCGTGGAAAATATCCGTTACAATTGCCGTGTTGGTGCTGAGTCCGTTTTGTTCAATGATTTCTTTGCTGAACTTGATGTTTTCGACTGTATCGACCGCTTTGTCCTCCATGTAAATTCTGTCGGGGGATATACCCATTTTAACAAGAATATCATACATACATTGTGCCTCGCTGATATTTTCGTCATCACCCTTGCCGCCCGTGACAATGCACGGTACATCGGGGTGTTCTTTTAAATATTGGCAGGCACTTTCAATTCGCTCGTAAAGCATAAGTGACGGGTGGTCGCCACGAACCTGACAGCCGAGAACAATAACGGTACATTCCTCTTTCGGTACGGTCTTGTCGGCACTAACGATAAGACTTGTCAGAAATCCGACATACAATATTCCCAGAACAAATATTACAGGTACGGCAAAAACGATAATTTTTCCGACAGCATTTGTTTTCATAGCATTGACTATTTTCATAAAAAGGACATTTCCCCACGTTACGAAAATCATCACGGCACAAAAAATCATACCGAGAATATTTCCAATGTTCAGAACACCTCCGAATATCGGGAAGAAAAATGTAAGAAGCAGAACTAAAAAAATCGCTCCAAGTAAAATGTTTAAAACAGTCATAAATTTCTTTTTTCCTTTAGATTTATTTTTATTCATCGGTAAACCTCCTCTACTAAATTTTACTATTTTACGGAACTGAATATATAAACACATTGTAAATAAAATTTAAAAAAGCGTAAAAACACCTGTATCTATAGATATAAAAATCTTAAGATACAGGTGCTTTTGTTAGTATTCCGTCAAAAACTCGGAAACGCTGTCTGCCAGATTCTGTGCAATGTTGGGAATATTCTCCCTTATCCATTCCGCCTCTTCGGGGTTGTCGTGATAACCGACCTCGATAAGCACAGCAGGAGCTTTTGTTTTCCTTATCTCGGCAAGGGTAGTAGTCGGAACAATTCTCACCGCATTCGGATTCGGATAAATTTCCTTATAATTTCTTGCTATAATTTCCGCCGCAATTTTACCAAGTTCGCTGTAGGTGTAGTAGTAAATCTCGACACCCTGCGAACGACCGGCATACTCTCCGCCGCCTGCATTGCTGTGAATTGCAAGATGTAAATCACGTGGTGCTTCGTTGGATTGTGCGATAACTTCGTCCAAACTGTCGTTCGGATTATTTCTCTCAACGGAAATACCCTTTTCAATCAAAAGCGGTACAAGCTCATCTGCAATCAGATTCATATAATATTCTTCTGTACCTCCGCCGTAAAAATAATTGTATTCCTGCACAGACGGACTAACAAAAACACTTGCCAAATAAATCAACTCCACTTGTTTAATATATATTCAAGTCCGCTGTTGTGCGGACGAATAAGCCTTTTGAGATTGTAAAGCTTTTCGATGTCACCTTTTTCAAGAGTATTAATGCCGCTGCTGCAAGTGAGGGCGGCGGTAAAACCCATTTCCTTGACGATTTTTTCGGTATTGTCATTGTAAACTCCGAAAGGATATGCTATAAAACTGCATTTAACTCCGGTATTTTCAAAAATCATATTTTGTGCGGTTGTTAAATCATTGGTGATTCTCAGACGGTAATCATCATCGCTCTCGCCGTTTATCTGCCCGATACCGTTTTGAGTACCGTTGCAGGTGTGAAAATTATAGGAATGATTTCCAAGCTCGATATATCCCGATTCTGCCATCTCTTTTAGTTCTTCCCACGTACAGTGCGAATAACATTCGCTAACCTCTCCGCTTTCGGTATACATTTTGCTGAAATAGGCAACAGGGGAGATAGAAACTTTTGCATTGTATTTTTTTACTAATGGGTAAACATATAAATAATTGTTGTAATAACCATCGTCAAAGGTTAATGCAATTGGCTTTTCGGGAAGCTTGCCGCTGCCTTTTACGTAGTTTACTATATCATTTATAAATACGGTTGTGTATCCGTTGTCAGCAAGATATTTCAAGTCGCTTTCAAACTCTGCCGATGAAATAACATAGTCACCTTGAATACTTGTAACGTCCGATACTGCGTGATACATAATAATAGGTATATCAACAGCTGACGATTTATCTATATTTGCGTTGACAGGTGAAGTGAAATCGTTTGGACTTTTGAGATGCCCCAAAGCGACACAAAGTATAAATGTAAGAAACAAGCATATTGAAATCGGAAGCTTTTTTGGTTTTATTGATTTGAACATATATTTATCTCACCTCCTTAAATAATACTGAGGTAAACAAAAAAAAATTCCAACCGACGAAAATTATACTAAAGTTTGAAAAGATTTACCATTTTAAAGCTTGTGGGGTGCAGGGGCAGAACCCTGCTCGCTGACGGAACAAATTATCATAGAAAAATAAATCAAAACAATCCTTAGAATAATATCTTTCCTTACAAACCAAAAAAGGCAATAACATAGCGAATTTCCGGTCGAAGAAAGAAAAGTGGTAAATCTTAATGATTGCGAGTATAATTCAGCGATTGGCAAAAAATAATAAAATCCATTTATTTTTAGATGTTCACAAAGAACCTTTTTAACTTTTTCTCATAATATGTTGATATAGTCGTTTTATCTTTTAAAACGATTTTTATGCAGTAGTAAATTACATGGGGGTTACAATGTGTTTGATATAAATAGGGTTTGTATTATTGGTGGTGATAAAAGACAAATCCACCTTGGACTTTCAATGATAAGGGACGGAAAAAATGTTGTGTTTTACGGTGTAGATAATTGCGATATGGTTGAAGAGGATTATTCAAGCTTGGAGCAGGCAGTTACGAAAAGTGACTGTGTAATTCTTCCTATGCCACTTAGTAAGGACGGGAAAACTCTTTTTACTCCTCTCAGTGATATGACTGTAGAGCTTAATCAGAAATTCTGCGATATCATTAAGAATAAGCCGATATTCTGCACAAACAGCCGTCTTCTGATAAAGACAGGCGATTATTCCGATTCACAGATTTTCGATTACCTCGACCGTGAGGAGCTTGCCGTTTTGAATGCTGTGCCGACTGCCGAAGGTGCGGTTGAAATTGCAATGAGAAATTATCAGAAAACGATTAACTCCAGCAGCTGTCTTGTGGCAGGCTACGGAAGAATAGGCAAGGTACTTTCAAGAATTCTGTCAGCTTTGGGTGCTAATGTCACGGTTAGTGCGAGAAAACTTAACGATTTAACTTGGATAAGATTGAACGGCTACAATCCAATCAACACCGAGGATATATCTATAAGCGGCAGATATGACTTGATTTTCAATACCGTTCCGGCTATGATATTTGACGAAGAAACATTGAAAAAGACTGCGAAGAATGCTCTTGTTATAGATTTGGCTTCCGCACCCGGAGGAGTTGATTTTAAAGCCGCCGAGAAACTGGGAATTAACACAATTCAAGCATTGTCGCTTCCCGGAAAGGTTGCCCCCGTTACGGCAGGGGAGATTATTAAAAATACTATCTACAATATAATAGAGGAGGAATCACCGTGAAAAAGGTGACAATCGGCTTTGCGATGTGCGGCTCGTACTGTACGTTTGAAAAATCGATAGAACAGCTTATGCACCTTGTTGAACAGGGTTATGATATTTTGCCGATAATGTCCGAGAATGCTTACGGTATTGATACACGCTTCGGTAAGAGTGAGGATATTGTCAAAACAATTGAGGATATAACCGGGAAGAAAGTTATTCACACCATTAAGGAAGCCGAGCCGATAGGTCCGAAAAAAATGTGTGACATAATTTTGATTTCGCCCTGCACAGGCAATACGCTTGCAAAAATGACAAACGGAATTACCGATACATCTGTTACAATGGCGGCTAAGTCGCACTTGAGAATTTTACGTCCCGTGCTTATTACTCTTGCTACAAACGATGCCTTGGGGGCAACGGCGAAGAATATCGGCTATATGCTCAACAGGAAAAACATTTTCTTCGTACCGCTCCGACAGGACGATTACGAGAAGAAACCAAATTCGCTTGTTGCGGATTTTTCGCTTATCCCTAAAGCTCTTGAGCTTGCACTTGAACATAAACAGTTACAGCCTGTATTTTTGTAAATAAATTTTAAACGTTCTCCCGGATAATATATTCGGGGGAATAATTTTTTCTTTTTTTGAATATAAATTTATTAAATAACAAACGGAAGTGAAAAAATTGAACAGCTGTTTTTATAAATATCTTGTCATATTTTCAATACTAGTATTAATAATCTCAGCCGATACAATCACCGTGCAAGCCGAAGAACTCACCGAGAGCAGCGATACCGCCGAGATTATCGACAGACTTTATCACGAAGTAGGGGCGGACGAGCTTTATTACAATATCCCCGAGGAAGCGAGGGGATTTCTCAGTGAAATAAAATTTGAAAACTTCAAACCCGGCAGTACCGATAAAGTCACAATTGAAACTATATTTGAGGGAATTGTTTACATATTAAAAGAAAATATTTTAGAACCGTTGAGAATCCTAATTTGCGTCATAGGAATTATTCTGATTACTGCAATGTTCGACACACTCAAAAGCAGTTCTTTAAGCAGCTCTCTCGACAGTACACTTTCGGTAATTTCCGCACTCTGTATGGTGTCAATTTTAGCCCCCTCAATGCTTGTTTTAATAGATACATTGTCGGAAACAATTATAAACGCAAGTCAATTTATGCTGCTCTATGTACCAGTTATTACAACACTTATAATCACCTCGGGTCAGCCTTTGAGCGGAAGTATGTTTTACGGTGTGATGATTTATGTCAGCAATGCGATTTTACAGATAGAATCAAAAATAATTATTCCGCTTTTAAAGTGCATTATATCAATGTCAATTGTAACTTCCGTATCAACTAAGGTTTCCCTTGACGGCATAATAAATCTCTTCAAGAAAACCATAAAATGGATTTTGACATTTTGTATGTCTCTGTTTGTTGCGTTTATGACTATGAAATCCATAGTCGCCGTTTCAGAGGACAGCATTTCAAACAAGGCAGTAAAATTTGCAATAAGTAACTTTGTTCCGTTAGTGGGCGGTGCTCTGAGCGATGCTTATCAGACAGTTATAAGCTGTGTCACGGTGTTGAAATCTGGTGTCGGAGTTGCTGCAATGGCGGCAGTGTTTGCTATATTTTTGCCTGCCGTTGCGAAGTGTGTTATCTGGCAGTTTGTAATTGCCGTAAGCATTTCTGTCTGTGATATTTTTAATATCGGAAAAACTTCATCACTCCTTAATTCTCTGGCGGCAGCGGTTTCCACAATATGTGCGATTCTTCTCTGTACAATGGTAATTTATATTATCAGTACTGCGATTATTATAATAGTTGGTGGTTGAATGAACGGATTGAATTTATGGATAGTTGAACTGTGTGTATGTGCGGTGGCAATTGCAGTTGCGGAAAATCTGCTTCCCGAGGGAAATGTAAAGAAATCGGTATATTTTGTGTTGGGACTTGTTGTTGTAACTTGCTTCATATCACCGATTGAAAATATTGAGCTTGCGGCAATAGAGATAAAAAGCGAAACGGATTTATTGAATGAAAATACAGACTGGCTTAACCGCACAACGGACGAGATGTTCAAAAGCAACGTGAAAATACTGATTGAAAAATGTCTTGACGACATTGATGTTAAAGCAAAAAATATTTACGTGCATACGGATATTAACGAGGACAACTGCATATTTATTGACAAGGTGAGAATCACTTTATCTCCCGAATACACCGACCGAATTGATGAAACAGCCGATGAAATTTACAGAACTCTCGGACTTGATGCAGACGTAATAATAAGACAGAAAGGAACAAAAAATGAAATTGGATATTAAAAAAATATTGTCGAATGTATCGGCGGATAAAAAACGAACTTTTATTGTTGTTCTCGGGATAGCCGGGATAGTATTGATTTTTTTATCCAATTTCATACATACTGAAAGCGGTAGCACGGAAGAATCCGTGCCTCAGGAAAGTGAACCTTTGACGGTCGAGAGCTATCGAAAGCAGCTTGAAGAGGAGCTTACAAGGATAGTTTCCGCAATAGACGGTGCAGGGAAAGTGGAAATTCTCATCACAATGGACAGCACGATTGAGGACGTTTATATTCTGGAAAAAAATGTCAACGAAAAATCAGTCAACAACAGCGACGAAAATGCTGTCGAAAGTGAAACCGAATACAAGGAGGAAAACGAATACGTGATTATCAGAAGCAAAGACGGAAGCGAACAGACAGTACTTCAAAAGCAGGTTATGCCGAAAATACGAGGTGTGCTTGTGGTTTGCGACGGCGGAGGAAATTCTGTCACAAGGGAAAAAATTACTCAAGCTGTTGCAAGCGTTTTAAATATATCCAGCGGCAAAGTCTACGTAACTTTTTAACACATTTTTTTAACACGTTTTTTTAACACGTGAAGATAGTTTATTTTATCCATAGCTTTTATTACCCGACCGAGAGTTGATTTTAGTGCGGTAGTTTTTGACCAACTTTATTTTTAAACACGTGAATAAAGTTTTTTTCTTTACGTGAATTTACGAACCCGACCGAGAGTTGATTTTAGTGCGGTAATTTTTGACCAACTTTATTAAGGAAATAACAATCATACCAATAAATTATCTTAACATATCCTTAGCTATAGTTGATTTTTAGAAAATAAATCTTAAATTTTTTAATTTATGAATAAAATGCTTTGTATAATAATATTAGTTTAACAATAAACAATATCGGGTCTTCGTTCATTTTTTGCGGACGTTGTACAATAAGCTAATATTTACAATTTTTTGGAGGTAAAATATGAGTTTCGGAAAAAGAGAATTAATTATGTCAGCACTTGTTGTGTCGCTTGGAGCGGCGGTTTATCTCAATTGGCAGTTCGGAGCGAATGCCGATAAGCTTGATGTCAAGAACAATGATGATGATTTGGGAGTTGCACATTACGTAAACGCAAACATAGCAACCTCCGACACGGCTTCAAAAAAAGCCAAGTCCGACACATCTTCAAAGACTTCAAGCGTAACCTCCGAGCTATCCGAAACGGAGGACTATTTCTCAAGAGTACGCCTTGAACGCAAGCAAACTCAGGACGAAATGATTGAGCTTGCAAGGAGTATTGTTGAAGCTACCGAAACAAGCGGAAAGGGCAAGGAAGAGGCTGTCAAGCAGCTTAACGACCTTTCAAACATAGTACAGCAGCAGGGCAATATCGAAAACCTTGTCAAAGCAAAAGGTTTTGAGGACTGCGTTGCATTTATCCAGAATGGGGAATGCAGTGTCGTTGTGACAGGAAAGGAGCTTAAATCCGACTTGCTTATTGCTATTAAAGATATCGTTATGGGGCAGAGCGGAATTGAGTTTGATAAAATCAGAGTAACACAAATCTAACGTGATTTTTCTCCTAAATTGCAAAACGGGCGAGTGACTGTTTTTTACAGACTCGTCCGTTTTGTGTTTTGTTATTTTTTCTTTTTTGAAATTCCCAGAACAAGCTTTCTAAGAACGGGAATCCTTTTCACAATCTCTGTCAGCAGCGGAAGAACCGTTACAGAACCCAAAAGCATAAGCAAATAATTGACCGCAAATATTGACGGCTTAAGATAAGTTGTACTCAGATAAGCTATAACCAAAATAACCGTATAATGCAGAACATAAAACGCAAAGTTATTCTTAGTCATATAAACAGTAAACTTATTGCCGAAATCGAGAAATTTCGCTCCCAGTCCAAGAATGGCAAGTACCGCAATCCACAGGTAAATATTTGTGAACACACTTTTGAGAACAGCTGAATCCGCATAATTTTGACCGTAGTAAAATACAGTATATCCAATGCCGACCGCAGCCGACAAAATTCCCATAGGAACGGCGATTTTTTTCAGCTTATCAATAACCTCATCATGTGAAAAAACAAAGTAACCGAGAAAGAACATAAACAGATAAATTCCGAATCTGTAAATTGTTATCATCGGAGTATTCAGGAGGAACGAGCTTCCCCATACAGCGGAGGTCAACAGGAAAAGAACAAGATAATTTGTTTTTCCGCAGATATTCCAAAACTTATCGTTCTTATCAAGTTTTCTAACGATAAGCAGCAGTACCGACGCAACAAATACAACGTGTGCAAACCACAAAGGACCTATGCCCATAAGCGAATAAATCAGATACTTAACCGCCCCGGGAACTTCATCGCCTTTTCCGTCGAATATATCCGTGTATTGATTTGTAATAAACCCCGACAGCCAACCGTAAATAAACGTACCGAATATTGACGGCACAAGAATTTTTGAACAGCGTTCCCGAATAAATTCTTTATCTGTCCTTTTTGATAAGGCAAGCCGGCTCGAAATTCCCGACACAACAAACAGCAGACACATAAACCACGGATACACAAAAACAAGAAAGCTGTCCAAAATAGGGTAGTCGCTCTTAATGGGAATATTTGAAATAACATCGCTGCAATTGAATACATAAATGATGTGGTAAACAACCACCAAACAAACGGTTATCCACCGAATGTTATCTAAATAATACTTTCTGTTGTTCATCATAAACCCTCCAAAATATCTTATTCCTCGCTGCCGCCGCCGAGAATACTGTCCGTTAAATCCGTAATTATATCGGATTTAATAATAGCAATGCCCTTTTTCTTGTCGCAGAGAACAATTACGGAATCTCCGGGATTGATGTCGAACATATCACGAACAGCCTTTGGAATCACGATTTGACCCTTTTCGCCGACTTTGCATACGCCTGCGTATCTGTTGTTTTCTTTTTTGCTTTTCATAATTGTACCTCCAATATATTAATAAATAAAGTTATACTTTTCATACTTATTATACAATGCACTTTCGAGAATGTCAATAGCTTTAAATAAAAAAATTGCCCGATTTTATTCGGGCATTGAAAAAGTTAAAGATTCAATTTACTTTTCAAAGCTTCCTGTAAAACAGCCGAAAAGTTGATATGTGCGGCTTCTGCTTTTTCGTTGAGCCACGAGGGGATAGTGCAGTTTTTCTTTACGGAACGGTTTTCGAGGGTTTTGCGGTATGCTTCAAAATCACAGTCAATAAGAGTGCAGATTTGATTTTCTTCAAGTTTGATTGTGTGAACGTCCGAGGAATACGGAATTTCCCTGCCCTCATCTTCAAGAGTAATACCCATAAGATTTACTGCATCTCTTGCCATATCAATTGCATCTGCCAAATCTTCACCTTGAGTGTAAATGTCAAAATCGGGAACATAGACAAGGTATTGATTATTGTCGGGTGTGAATACAGCGGGATAAACTTTTTTCATAAATATACCTCCTAGTACTGAAATTCAAATTATTTTAATTTGTGTTTTTTAATAAGTGCCTTTGCAAGTTGTTCATTTATTTCACGATGTCTTGGTATCGGTTCAGATTGTACTCCGTTAGTATAAACATCGTGTCTGCCGCCCTCTCTGAGAAAATACCAGCCGTTTTTCTCGAAAAGTTTAATTAAATCACGTCGTTTCATCACTTCACCTCTTAACATTATTATACGTCTTTTATACGTATAAATCAAGTTGTTAATAAATATAAATTTGCATAAAACAACAGTATGATTTTATCAATATCAAATAAAGAAACGATTTTTTAAACAGTGGAATAATCTGAAAATTTAAAAAGATATTGACTAACCGCAAATATAGTAGTAAAATAAAACTACTAAATTAGTATGTAATAGGGTATACCGAAAACAGGGGGAAAGAAAATTTGTATTGTATCAGCGTAAGCTATAAAAAAGCCGATATTGAAATCCGCCGCAAGCTTAAATTTTCGGACGAAGAATGTGTTAAAATATCAAAGAATTTGATAAACGATAAAACCGTGTCGCAATGTGTTGTGCTGTCAACCTGCAACAGAACGGAAATTTATTTCTGCGGTGAAAATAAATCGGAGAAAATCGTACTAAGAAAAATCGCCGAAAGTGCCGGCATTTCCGAAGAGATTCTTTCAAAATATGCTATGCACTTTTACGGTGACAATGCCGTGCAGCACTTGTTTAATGTTGCAAGCGGTATAGATTCTATGATTATCGGAGAAGATGAAATTCTTGGTCAGACTAAGAATGCCTATGCAATAGCACTTGAAAATAATACTGTTGCCTATGAAATGAATATGATTTTTCAGGCGGCAATTGCCTGTGCAAAGAAAATCAAAACTCAAACTCCGCTTTCAAAAACCTCCGTATCTGTCGCAACCTTGACCGCAAACGAAGTCGCAAAGCTCGGAGATAATGTTGAAGTTCTCGTCATCGGTGCAAGCGGAAAAATAGGTACTACCGTTCTGAAAAATCTTTCGTCACATAAGAATATTTCCATCAAAGCAACTATGCGTAAGCACACCCGAAACAAGCTCCTGTCGGAACTCGGCATAGAAACAGTCGATTACAACTGCCGCTATGATTACATAAATGCTGCCGACTGCGTTGTCAGTGCTACTTCCAGTCCGCATTATACTGTGACTTTTTATGATTTGAAAGACAGACTTACCGATAAGAAAAACAGACTTTTTATTGACCTTGCCGTTCCGCCCGATATCGATAATTCAATTGAGAAGCTTGACGGAGTAAGGGTTATAAACATCGACTATTTTGAACAGCTTGCAAAGGATAACAACACTCTGAAACTCAGCAGCCTTGACACGGCAGAGGAGATTATTTCAACCGAAACAGATACCCTTAAAAAGGATTTGATTTTCCACGATTTTCTTCCGAAGCTTGCAAGCGTAAAGAATAATTTTGAGCGTGAAAACAAACCCTTTGAACAGCTTGTGTATAAAATGAAGTCGGAAGCTTCTGCCGATACTTTCAAAGAATTTATCGGTATTTTGGAAAAATTATAGGCAGGTGATACTATGGGATATTTCCCGTTTTATATAGATATAGAAAATAAAAAATGTGTAGTGGTCGGCGGCGGTGTGGTGGCACTCAGAAAGATTGAAAAGATACTTCCGTTCAAGCCGAAAATCACAGTTGTCGCTCCCGAAATCTGCAATGAAATAACAGAGATAGACGGACTTGAAATACATAAAAGAAAATTTCTTGACAGCGATATTAACGACGCTTTTACCGTCATAGCAGCCACGGACAACAACGAATTGAACGCATATATTTTCAAACTGTGTCAAGAGAAAAATATCTTAATTAACACAGTTGACGACAAGGAAAAATGCGGTTTTATTTTTCCTGCTTTGGTGAAGAAAGAGAACGTCACAATAGGTATTTCCACAGAGGGAAAAAGTCCGATTTACGCTCGTTTTCTGCGTGAGAAAATAGAGAATGCCCTTGATGAAAATGTTGACAGAGCTATAAATATTCTGTCGTCCGTCCGTAATTTAATCAAGCGTGAAATTGATACCGAGGAGAAACGAAAGCTTGCGTTTGAACAGATTCTTAAACTTTGCATTACGGATATAAACAAAGTGAGTGACGAAAAAATCTTTGAGATTATAAGCGATTTAAAGTAGGTGATGAATTTGAAAATTAAAATCGGTACACGAAAAAGCAAGCTTGCCGTTGCACAAACAAATATGGTTGCCGAGAAGCTTCGCAAAGCCTTTCCGAAGCTTGAAATAGAGATTGTATATATAAGCACTAAGGGCGATTTGGTTCTTGACAAGCCTATTGCAGATATCGGCGGCAGGGGTGTTTTTGTTTCGGAAATTGAAAACGCTCTTTTAGATAAAACTATTGATATAGCCGTTCACAGTGCAAAAGATTTGCCGATTGAACTTGCGGACGGTCTTGAAATTTCGGGAGTACTTGAGCGTGGGAATTACCGTGATGTCCTCGCTGTAAAAAGAGGTAAAACTATCAATAAACACGACTGCTGCAAAATAGGTACGGGCAGTATCAGGCGGCAGGTAAATTTTAAAAATATCTATCCTAATGCGGAATTTGCAAATATCAGAGGGAATGTCGATACACGGCTTAAAAAACTTCATAACGGCGAATATGACGGTATAATTCTTGCGGCGGCAGGTCTTGAAAGATTGGGACTTATAAACGATGAAAACTTCGATTTTATCCCCTTTGACTACAAGGATTTTCTTCCTGCACCGTGTCAGGGAATAATTGCGGTTGAGGGCAGAAAAAAAGATTTTACAAAGGAAATCATCAAAGAGATAAGAGATAAAAACACCCTCTATTCTTTTGAAGCGGAACGTCTTGTCAGCCGCAGGCTCAATGCCGACTGCGGAATGCCTTTGGGAGTTTATTCGTTTGTAAAAGACAAGAGAATCACAATTGCACTTTCCAAGGACGGCATTAACCGAATTGAAAAAACAGCGGATTTCAAAAACAGATTAACGCTTGCAAAGGAGTTGATTTTATGTCTGTAAACAGTGTCGGAAAAGTATGGCTTGTCGGTGCGGGCTGCGGAGATTACGACCTGATTTCACTTCGTGGAAAGAATATTCTGGAGCAGTGCGATGTAGTAGTTTACGACAGTCTTATCGACAGCAGAGTACTTGATTTTGTACCCGACAATGCGGAGAAAATCTGTGTGGGAAAGCGTTCGGGCATGCACAGCGAAACTCAGGATAACATAAATAAAATTATTGTGGAAAAGGCACTTGAAAATAAATTTGTAGTCCGTCTAAAAGGTGGCGACCCGTTTGTTTTCGGACGTGGGGGAGAAGAGATTTTGGCTCTTCAAAATAATAATATCGAATACGGAATTATACCCGGAATTACATCATCTGTTGCGGTGGCGGAGCTTGCGGGTATACCCGTAACTCACCGTGAGATTGCGAGAAGTTTTCACGTTATAACAGGTCATACTTCCGAAAATCTTCTTCCCGAAAATATGAGTGCATACGCAAAGCTTGACGGAACGCTTGTATTTTTAATGGGTCTAAAAAAATTATCGGAGATTGCAAACGGTTTTATCGAAAACGGTAGAAATGAAAATACTCCGATTGCTGTTGTTTCAAACGGTGCAAGCAACGGTCAGAAGATTCTAAGAAGTACACTTAAAAATGTCGCTGCTGATGTTGAAAAAGCGAATATGAAAACTCCTGCAATTATAGTTGTCGGTGATGTAGTGAACTTTGATTTCAAGCCTACAATTAAAGTACCTCTTGAAAATACAACAGTCACTTCAACAGGAACAAAGCGTTTTGTAAATAAGCTTTCAACACAACTTTCAAAGCTGGGTGCGGACGTGAACAGACTTGATTATCTTAATGTTGTGGAGTACCGTAACAATCGTAAATTCGATGACGCTATGAGTAATCTAAGCGGTTACGGCTGGGTAGTTTTAACAAGCATTAACGGTGCGGAGATTTTTCTCAATAAGCTTATCAATCTAAAAATCGATATACGAAAGCTAAGTGAGTTAAAGTTTGCTGTTATCGGCAGCGGCACTGCGGACGTGCTTGCAAAGCGTGGGATTTTTGCCGATTTAATTCCGGAAGTTTACACATCTCAAGCACTGGGAAATGCTCTTTCAAAGTCGGTGCTGCCCGATGAAAAGGTGCTTGTTCTCCGTGCGGAAAAGGGTTCTGTTGAGCTGTCGGATATTTTGAACGAGAATAACATCAGCTTTGACGATATAAAAACTTACGATGTCCTGAGCGGTTCACATTCTCACAACAGCATAGAAATCAACACGGATTTTCTCACGTTCGCAAGTTCTTCGGGAGTTAATGCGTTTTTTGAAAACGGATATAAAATCGGAAAGAATACGAAGATTATCTGTATTGGAGATATCACCGCAAATGCACTTGTAAAGCACGGTGTAAATGATTTTCGGATTTCAAAGACAAGCAACATTGACGGCATAACAGAAACAATTTTAACGGAGGTTCAAAATGCAAAGATTCAGACGACTGAGGTCAAGTAAAAATATACGCAGAATGGTGCGTGAAACAAGAGTAGACAAAAGTGATTTAATATACCCGATTTTTGTTACAGAGGGAGAGAATATAAAAAATCCCGTTGATTCAATGCCGGGTATTTTCCAGTATTCAATTGACAGAGTAGACGAGATTCTGTCGGAAATCGATAAAAGTAAAATTTCGGGATTATTGATTTTCGGTATTCCAAGCCACAAAGACGAACTTGCAACAGGTGCTTACGATGACAACGGTATCACTCAGAGAGCAGTTCGTTTTATCAAGGAAAAGTACCCTGATATTTTGATTGTTGCCGATGTATGTCTTTGTGAGTACACTTCTCACGGTCATTGCGGAGTGGTTCACAACCATAAAATTTTGAATGACGAAACACTTCCGCTTCTTTCAAAAATGGCTGTCAGTCTTGCAAAATCGGGTGCGGATATTATAGCGCCGTCGGATATGATGGACGGCAGAGTTTCGGCAATTCGTGAAGCACTTGACGAAAACGGATTTATCGACACACCTATTATGTCATACAGTGCGAAGTTTGCTTCGGCATACTATTCACCTTTCAGAGATGCGGCTGAATCCGCTCCGTGCTTCGGTGACAGAAAGACATATCAAATGGACTATGCAAACGGCAAGGAAGCTATACGTGAGGTTATAGACGATATAAACGAGGGTGCGGATATCGTTATGGTTAAGCCTGCACTTGCGTATCTTGACATAATAAAAGAAGCTTCAAAGCTTGACTATCCGCTTGCGGTTTATAATGTAAGCGGAGAATATTCAATGGTCAAGGCGGCTGCTCAGAACGGCTGGATAGACGAAAAAAAAGTGGTTCTTGAAAATTTGACTGCAATCAAAAGAGCCGGTGCTGATATCATAATCACATATCATGCACTTGATGCGGCGAAATGGCTGGAGGAAGAAGAATGAGTTTTGAAAGGTCAAAAAAACTTTACAATGAAGCTTTGAATTTTATGCCCGGAGGTGTGAACAGTCCCGTTCGTGCTTGCAGGAACGTCGGGAAAACTCCATTGTTCATTGACCATGCAAAGGGTGATAAAATATACGATGTTGACGGCAATGAATTTATAGATTACATCTGTTCGTGGGGACCGAATATTCTTGGTCACGGAAACGATGAAGTTATCGCAGCGGTGAAAAATGCGTGTGACAAAGGCTTGACTTACGGTGCGTGTCACGAGGGTGAAATTGAACTTGCCAAGCTGATTAAAAAACATATGCCGTCAATGGAAATGCTCCGTCTTGTCAATTCGGGTACGGAAGCGGTTATGAGTGCTGTTCGTGCCGCAAGAGGTTTTACAAAGCGTGATAAAATCGTAAAATTCGAGGGCTGCTATCATGGTCATTCGGACGGACTTCTTGTGAAAGCAGGCTCGGGACTTCTAACAAATTCAATCCCCGACAGTTCGGGAGTTCCCAAAGGATATACGGATAACACCTTGCTTGCCCGATACAATGACGAGAATTCTGTTCGTAGGATTTTTGAAGAATACGGCAGTGAAATTGCAGCGGCAGTTGTTGAACCTTGTGCGGCGAATATGGGAGTAGTTCCGCCGAAGAACGGCTTTTTGCAGTTTCTGCGTGACATTACAAAAGCGTATAATGCCGTGCTTATTTTTGACGAGGTTATAACAGGCTTCCGTTTGGCTTTGGGCGGTGCTCAGGAGTATTACGGAGTTACTCCCGATTTGACTACTCTCGGAAAGATTGTCGGCGGCGGTATGCCGCTTGCGGTGTACGGCGGAAAGCGTGAGATAATGGAATGTGTCGCACCGCTTGGGTCTGTATATCAGGCAGGAACTCTTTCGGGAAATCCGATAGCTGTCAGTGCAGGAATTGCGACATTGAAGATACTTGAAAGCACGGAAAATCTGTATACAGATATAGACAAAAAGGCAGAGAGAATCGAAAATGCTATGATAAAATCGGGACTTAACGTTAATCGTGTCGGTTCACTTCTGACAGTATTTTTCACCGATAAAACTGTCGTTGACTATGCAACGGCTAAAACCTCTGATACCGATAAATTCTCCAAGTATTATTCTTATCTGCTTGATAATGGTATCTATGCCGCACCGTCACAGTTTGAAGCTATGTTTGTGTCATATGCCCACAGCGATGAGGATATTGAATATACCTGCAAAGTGATTGAGAAATTTAATAGAAAATAAATATATTAAACTGTAACGTTCGTCAATTAAAGTTTTAAAAATAACACCCCTAAATATTATCCATATTAGGGTGTGTTAAAATTCAAGTTTTTTTCGATGGTTAAGCCATTTTTATCGACTTTACCCCCTAAAGATCGAACGTTACAGATTAAATAATAACAAAAAGACTGCCACAAATCAAATATTTGTGAAAGTCTTTTGTTATGTTATATTTCAGATTGATTTTGTTCTTTTTTTATGTATTCCATAATTTCATCACGATACTCGGCGGCTTCTTCGTATGTATCAAATTTTTCGACAGCGTCCCATGGAACAATGTATCTGCCGAAATTCAAAACAACATCTTCTGCCGAATCACCGTTATGTATCCAAAACACAATATCCGGTTCACCATCTCGTTTGTAATTCCAGTCATCGGGTGCAAATCGACTGTCAAACTCAACTTTAGATACAGGTGAAAATCCGTACAACTCATACATTGCCGATAATTTAGGACTGTTAAAATTGTCTAATTTTGCTCCGCCATGTTTAATGGCAACAGGAAGAAGAGTTTTTAAAACACCTCTTTTTTCTCCGCCGTTGAATATAGAAACTATGTTATTATCCGAAGTTATTGCTATGCCGGCTGTTCCGTCTTCGGTAACAAAAAGCCGCATTTTTTCATACTCTTCAATAGAATGACGAGTTACAAAAGCTCCATGGTCATTCACTTGTTTTGCTTTGGTTATAGCATTGAAAAACTCATCGGCAGTAGCAGGACGAATTTTATAGTAAGTAATGTTGCGTTCTTTAAATGCTATCTCCAAAGATTCTGTTATTGTAAAATTGCCCATGCTACGTCCTCCGGTTTTCTGTTGTTTAAAATTGCGTTTATCAGAATTGCATTGTGTATTAATGAAATTTCATCATCGGTTGCACCAAGCCTTAACATTTCTTTAATCAATAATTCTTTGAAATCAGTTAAATCTTTTTCCGAAATATCAGGGGCAGAATCACAGACAGCAGCCTTATAAAATCTTTTCATTATTGTACACCTCATTTCCTTATAACAGAATATTACACTGTTATTATGAATGTTCATTCGGCATTTGTAATAAAAATGTATAAAATAAATTTACTGTACTCTATATATTTATTATACTATATATTACTATTTTTTTCAAGATTTATTTTAAATATTCCTAAATTTTTGTCTTAATAAATTAACACAAAATTTTAAAACCCCCTTGTAATTTTCTGTATTCTTTGGTATAATCTATTTAGAGCAGAAATTTATTCGGAATTTATTGCGAATTGATAATATACAATTTATTAAGAAAGAGGTGGATTATATGTCTGAGTACGATGAAAAATTACAGGAGCTTAACGAAAAGGTTATGCGGCTCGAATATGAGCTTGAAGAGAAGAACAGCGAGATTTTAACCCTCAAAAGGGATAATGCCCGACTGTACGACAGCGTGAAACAGTCCGTTGACCAAGCCGGAATGTACAAGACAGAGCTTGAAAACGATAAGAAATTCTACGGTGAAAAGGTTGCCGAACTTGCAAAGGAAAAGGCGAAACTCTCCGAGGAGCTTGACGTTCTGAAAATCGATTTTGAGAAGTACAAGACAATTTATGACACGGTTACCGAAGCAAAGGCTGATATGAAAAAGCAGTCGCTAAAGCTTATGGACGAAGTTCGTGAAACAAGTATGGACGCAGTTACCGTTATTGAATATGTTCTGAAAGACATCTCAAAAATGAAGCTTGATATGGATAATATGAGCAAGTCCGAGAGTTGTGAGCAGAAAGATGTTGACGAAGAGATACAGCTTATGATAGATTTACTGAATAAGCACATTGCATATCTGGGAACTATCAAGAGCGGATTCTACAAAATCAACAATATTCAGGAGTACGAGAACAGATTTGACGATTTGTCGCTGACCCGTGACGATTCAAAAATTGTCAACGGAAATTATGTAGATTAAGCTTTGGATTAAAACTTCCGCATTAAATCAACCTGCGGTCGGGTACGTGAATTTATGTTTTAACAGAACCGGCTTCACGTGAATAAAAACCTTAATGAATGAATATTATTTATTGAGGTGTATTTGACTATGGAAAAATTGAAGCAAAGTATCTTTAACATTATTTTTTACATAATTTTGATTGCGATAATTTTAGGGTTGGTTTTTCTTCTGATTTTTGTTATAATGAAAATAAATGTCTATGCCGTTGAAGAAGTTCCGACCGAGCAAATTTGTGTGCTTATCGACCCGGGACACGGTGCGGAGGACGGCGGTGCTGTCAGTGATGACGGTGTTGTCGAAAAAGGGATAAATCTTGCAATTTCAAATTATCTGAAAGAGTATCTTGAACTGTCGGGTTTTGAAGTTCTGATGACACGTGACGATGATAATATTATGGGTGACCAAACTCTTCCGACTTTGACCGAAAGACGGCGTTCCGATATGAATGCAAGGCTTGACCTGTATAACTCTAAAGATGTCGATTATGTTGTGAGTATTCATCAGAATAAATTTACCGAGTCGAAGTATAGCGGTGCTCAGGTTTTCTATTCTCCGAACGATGAGAGAAGCGAGAAGCTTGCCGATTGTATGCGTAGGTCGATAGTCGGATTTTTACAGCCCGAAAACGAACGTGATATTGTGAAAGCAGGCAGTAATATTTATCTTTTGAACAACTGCAATAATCCGTGTATATTGGTTGAGTGCGGTTTTCTGTCGAATCCCGAGGAAACTGCAAAGCTTAATTCGGACGAATATCAGCGGCAAATGGCATTTTCGATTTACTGCGGTCTGTTGGACTGCTGTAGGTCAGCTTCGGCAGACAATATAAGGTGATATAAAAATTTATGTACAAAACCAATTATTGGTCGGGTACATAAAGTTAAGAAAAAATAAACTATCTTCACGTATTAAAGAAAAGGAAGAAAAAAGTCAATGGCAAAAACTAAAAGTGCATATATATGCTCGGAGTGCGGTTACGAATCTCCGAAATGGTACGGCAAATGTCCGGGGTGCGGCGAGTGGAATACTTTGAACGAAGAGATTATCACCCCTGCCGCAAAGACTGTTGAACAAAAAGTAAGAACCGTCAGTTCCTATTCCAAACCTCTGAAACTTGATGAAATCAACACAAGCGACGAGTTCCGCTACAAAACGGGAATAGGTGAGCTTGACAACGTTCTCGGGGGAGGTATCGTCAAAGGTTCGCTTGTGCTTATCGGCGGCGACCCCGGTATCGGTAAATCTACAATTCTTTTGCAGGTGTGTCAGAATCTCGGAAGTCAAATTAAAATTCTATACGTTTCCGGTGAGGAATCCCGCCGTCAGATAAAGCTTCGTGCCGACCGTCTGGGTGTTACAAACGAAATGCTTGTTATGACCGAAACAGATGTTGAAATCATTTCGGAACAAATCAAGAATATCCAACCCGATTTGGTTATCATCGACTCTATCCAGACTATGAATTTAACTCAGCTCAATTCCTCTCCGGGAAGTGTAACTCAGGTTCGTGAATGTACCAATGTTCTTATGAGAACGGCAAAGGCACTTGAAATTCCCGTTATTGTTGTAGGTCATGTGAACAAGGACGGTGCAATTGCAGGACCGAAAGTTCTTGAGCATATTGTAGATGCGGTACTGTATTTCGAGGGTGACAAGCAGCTTACCTACAGAATCCTAAGAGCCGTCAAGAACCGATTTGGGTCAACGAATGAAATTGGAGTTTTTGAGATGACTTACAAGGGCTTACAGGAGGTTGTAAATCCGTCGCTTATGCTTTTATCGGGTCGTCCTATGGGAGTTTCGGGAACATGCGTTGCGTGTACAATGGAGGGTTCAAGACCTATCCTAGCCGAGGTTCAGGCACTTGCCACAAACTCGGGTTACGGTACGGCAAGACGTATGTCTACAGGCTTTGACTACAACAGAATGAATCTGCTGATTGCCGTTTTGGAGAAGAAAGGCGGTTATTACTTCGCAGGTGCGGACACATATGTGAATGTTGTCGGCGGTTTCAAGCTTGACGAAAGAGCCGTTGATTTGTGTGTTGCATTGGCACTTGTGAGCAGCTTGAAAGATTTTGCTATTCCCGATGATGTTATCGCATTCGGTGAAATCGGACTTGCAGGGGAAATACGCTCCGTTTCGCAGGCAGAGAAGCGAATCAACGAGGCGGCAAGATTAGGTTTTAAACGCTGTATTCTACCGTATTATAATTTGAAAAATCTGTCTAAAGAGATAACTAAGGATATTGAATTATTCGGGGTTAAGTCTGTAAGACAGGCTGTTAAAGTAATTATGGATTGACAATAAAGGGATTTTCGGTTTGACAGTGAACCGTAAATCCCTTATATTTTTTGTTTTTTACTCGATATGCCTTGAAAAAAACGTTTTTTTGTGATATATTTAATATGTATAAAAATTCAAAGTCGGCAACGCCGACAGGAAACACGAGAAGCGGCTTTTGTTATAGTCCCCACTCATGTACCCGACCGGTAATTGATTTTATTTTTAAATTGGAATTTGTTGCTATGATTTTGTGTTAGGGGGAATGTGATTTTGATAAAGAAGGCACAGAAAGAAGATTTAGAAAAAATACTTGAATTGCAATATTTGGCTTACCAAAGTGAAGCCAAACTTTTTGGTAATATGGACATTCCACCTTTAAAGCAAACGATAGAAGAAGTATATAATGAATTTCAGAAAGGAACTATTTTAAAAGCATTGGATGACATAGGGGTTATTATAGGTTCTGTTAGAGCATATCAAGAGAACGGAACTGTTTATATTGGTAAATTGATGGTGCATCCTGAAATGCAAAGGAAGGGAATAGGAACGAAACTTCTCTTAGAAATAGAAAGGGAATATCCGAACCAAAGATATGAGTTGTTTACGAGTACAAAAAGTATTAGCAATATAAGATTATATGAAAGATTGGGATATAAAATATTTAAAGAAGAAGCAGTATCTCAGGAATTACAGTTTGTGTATTTACAAAAAGGTTAAGAAATAAATTGAAATTTGTACGTTGACATCTGCCATTTGACTGGCACATTATGTAAAAATCATTGGAGAAATATATGTTAAAATATAGAAAATGGACTTTCAGTTCCTGTGATTCAAACGTAAATCACGAGGTGACAGATATACGATTTTATTCTGATGAAAATGAAAAAATCAACATAGAATTGAAGCCTGTCTTTATATATCCTTCGGGGAATGGTACTATGTCATGGGAGGACTGGAATTATTATGACAGCATTTGTATTTACAAAACCGACTATGAAAAACTTCTGTTGCCGGCGATCTCATCTCTGTTTCCTGTAACAGATCCTGATCCGAATGGATTTGGTATTCAGAAATTCTTTGATTTAACATCTATCAATTTCTTTGGAAAAGATGATTGGCAAAGACTGATAGACAAACTGACTGAATGTATGAAAATGGTCAATAAAACCGAAACTGAATTCTACCATGTGGTTCTTGGATTTTTGAATGACTTTATGACGATTAGTGATTGGTTTTGTATAGAGGGCAACCTATAAATTCTGTTTTGTCGCTGATGTTGTCGAGGAAAAATATTGACACGTTTCTGAAAGAGGTTTGAAAATTATGCAGTTTACTGTGAAAACAAAACGGTTGACGTATATTTTCGTTGTAATGTTCCAATGTATTTATATTCGGACGAGGGAGTGAGAATGGCAGCATATGTTCCCGTGCAGGAAAAGAATAACGATAAGCATTATTTTAACAAATGGTTTCTGTACAAAGTCGAAAACTCCGATTTCATTAAGTGGGCAGCGAAAGAGAGCTAAAGAAACAAGCCGAGGAATCGGGAGATTATAATTATAAGGTTAAAAAGACATATCTGCTGTGCAGAGTATTGGGCGGTGTGTTTTCCGTTCCGCTTATGGCACTTGTGGGGTTTATTCTCTATGCCGTTATATCCACCGCAATAGAATCAAAAACATCATTGTCACAAAATGTGTTTGACTGGAATACTGCACAGGTCGAGAAAATTCTTAAAAAAGGTGTTACTCCCGATTGTACCGAGAATAGCAACAAGCCTGCACAAAACGGCGAAGAAACTCTGCTTTATATGCTTGCAGCCAATCATTACCCTTACTTGCAGGGTTCGTCATATAATCAATCAGATGAAGAACTTCATAAAAACAGAATTGAAATGATGAAGTTGCTTATCAAGTACGGTGCAGATGTAAATTATGCCGCTTATCATGATGAAAAGAATTCTTCGGTTCACAGCTATGAGGACGAGTATTCTGTTTATAATACGTCGGACGGCTGCGGTACAACACCGCTTATGGCAGCCACATACGATGCCGATTTTGAGATAATAAAGCTGTTGGTTGACAGCGGTGCGGACGTGAATGCCGTTGACTACTGCGGATTTAACGTTATTGATATTGTTGCGGATAACCTTAACGATAAAGACGGCTATGAAATTTTCGAGTATTATCTTGAAAAAGGTGTTGACCCTCTTCACGAAACCAATTTTAAACAGAATGCAGCATTTCTTGCATACCGACAAACAACAGGCTCTTCACCGCTTGAAAACGATAATATTTTAGGTAAGCTTGAAATGCTGGAATACGGTTCAGACCTCCAAGGAATAGAAAACTGAAAATACAGCTTTGACGAAACTCTTGATATGTTTATGGGAAAGCAAGGCGAAGAAGACCGTAAATAAATTGAAAGCGAGGCAAATTTATGAGCGTAATTTTATATGATGAATTTGGAAAAATCGGAAAAGAGTTTACAAGCAAATTTGTTGACGAAGAAACAGAATTTTTGTTTTTAACGGTTGAATCATCAAACGGCGGTCTTGTGCTTAGTAAGGATATAATTCGTCCGTCGCTTGCATTTGTTGCGGCGGTAAATCTTGCCACGGGAGAATTTTCAAAGAAGAAAGGCAGGCTTGAATGGCTTTTAAAAAATTCTTCCGATAGAAAAGGCTGGGGCTGTGATTTTGAAAAGTATAATATTTATCATATCAAAGGCAGAAAAAATATTCCTATCGAGCTTGACGAATATAATAACTGCTATATGATAACCGAACTTATTGATGACGGCAAATCCGACCCACGTCTTGAAAAACTCAAAACGAAGTATTTGAAGCCTGTTCATATTGAGGATTCCGAACTGGGAACGTTTACGCTCAACAGAGAATTTTCAATCTTTGAGGGTTCGCTTGACTGGCTTGGAAACGATTGTTCGGTAATTCTTGAAACCGACCGTGAAGACGGTAAAACGGCAAATAAAGCGTTTGCATATTTAAAGGCACTATATTCCGATGTAGAAAATTGGGATATGAAATTCCGCAGATGTGCCGCTCACGACTTTATTGATATTGCCAATGAATGGATTGTCGATGATGATGAAATTACCGAAGAAGAACTTTTTGAAATGCTTTATATTTCCGAATTATCGATAACACCGAGCGGTGAAGCAACGCTTTATTATATTGAGGACAGGGATATTTTCGGCGGTCATGCAATAGAGATTTTTGCAAATCTGAAAAACGGGAAATTATATGGCGAAACCCTTGTCGGATAATTTATGTAGGAGTGCAAATTGTGAATAACAAACTTTATGAAAAGATAATTTCCGAAAGAGATGTCAATACTCTGCTTGACCTTGATAATGACAAAAAGGAAAATTTCCTGATATACTTGATGTACAACCGTCTGTGCAATATTCCGTTTGAAGAGATGAATCATTCTCAGCGAACATTATACCTTGCAATGAAGCTTGAAGACGCTTGTCAGGCTGATTCTTTGACATCACTTGCGGAGGAGAAAGATGTTTTTCTTGCACTTTCCGAGATGAAATCGGCATTTGAAGAACTGGGAGCAGTAAAAACTGCCGATTTGTTGGGCGAGCTTATTTTGATAGTTCCCGAAAATACCGTCCCCGAGTGGAGCTGGTTTGACGAAAATGCGGACTTAATCGAACGGCTTGACGGAGATATATCGGACTATCCCGACGGATTGATGAAGAATTTTTACTTAAAGTACATTTCGGAAAAAGACATTGCCGAGGAGGTTTTAAAATGAATGATAAATGTGAAAAATGCGGCGGAGAACTTATTGACGGAAAAATAAATTCTATGCAGGGTATATTTTTCTATCCTGTCGGAGAAGAAACAAAATTCAAACCAAAACGCAGTGCAATAATTTGCAGATGTTGTGTGGAGTGTGGACATATTCAGGAGTTACATGTTGAGAAGCCCGAACAACTGAGATAATTTTTAAATGGCAATCATAACATTGTCACTTGCCAAAGAATTTCGACTACAATTAAATAATAGATAACAGGTGTCAAATATTTTTACGAATATGTAAAAATGATTTGGTGAAAAGGGAAACAGGTGCAAAACCTGTGCGAACTCGTCACCGTGATAAAGGAGTGCGGAAAGAATATGTCACTGAGAAATCGGGAAGACCTTTCCGTGTGTTGATATTTGAGCCGGGAGACCTGCCTGTTGTCTGTACAAGAGATTATTTTATTCAAAGTGATTTCAATGCTACGAGTAATTAGCAGTACGTCTTAACGGATATGTTTCCGCAAAAAAATTGCGGTGCATATGCGTTTAATTGTCGTGCTTTTACTTGTATAAGTAAAAGCATTTTTTGTTTATAAAAAAAATAACGTGATTGTATAGTTATAAAAAAGTCGTTCTGAAACTCCCGACCAAAACCAATTTTCGGTCGGGTAATAAAAGTCAGACTATAAATAACTATCTTCACGTGTTAAAAAGGTGATTAAATGAATGACGGCGAATATAAAATTGAAGTTGAATTGCAGGGCGGCAGCGGAAAAGCAACCGTTGCTTCTCCGACTAAATTAACCGTTACCGACGGCAAAATGCAAGCCGAAATTGAATGGAGCAGTTCGCATTACGACTATATGGAGGTTGACGGAAAGGAGTACTACCCAATCAATACCGAGGGCAATTCGCTGTTTTTGATAGATGTCCCCGAGCTTGATACGGATATCCCGATTAAAGCTGAAACTCTCGCTATGAGCGAACCGCATATGATTGATTATACTCTTCGGTTCGATTCGTCAACCGCAGCACAAAAATTTGACGGCGGCAACTCTGCGTTGCTTATGGGAACGGTTATCGGTATGGTTGCAGTTGTAGCTGCAATTGGAGTTATAATAGGAATTAGAAAGAAGAAATCGAATGTCAAAAGTTAAATTTATTTTTGCAAGCATAACCGCACTGTTTTGTATAATGATTTTCTCGGGCTGCGGCGAAGTCAAAGTAATTCCCGAAAATCCGAAAGATATTGTTGGTTTGACCTTTGTTGAACGCACCGACCTTATGTATGCCGAAGAGTTCGCAATCGACAGATATCAAGACGGTTACTCCGTGATTTATACCGCCGAGGGTGTGGGTTATCTCCTTGTTCCGAACGGCAGGGAAGTCCCCGAAAAGCTTGACGGAAATATGAAAGTTATTACAACTCCTGTTGAGAATGTCTATATGGCTGCGACTTCCGTTATGGGTCTTTTTGACGATATCGGCAGCGGAAGTGCTGTTAAATTTTCAGGTACTAAAGCGGACGGCTGGTATATCGAATATGCAAAAAATGCCTTGAACAGCGGTGATATGCTCTATGCAGGAAAGTACAGCGAACCCGACTATGAGCTGCTTGTTTCAAATGGCTGTCCGCTTGCGATTGAGTCAACAATGATTGAACATTCTCCCGATGTCAAAGAGAAACTTGACGAACTGGGTATAACCGTTTTCACAGATTATTCAAGCTACGAATCGCACCCTTTGGGCAGGAGCGAATGGATAAAAGTATACGGTGAAATGCTCGGCAAAAGTGAAGAAGCCGACCGACTTTTCAGCGAGCAGGCAGAAAAGCTGAACTCTCTCGATACATCAGCCGCCACAGGAAAAACCGCTGTTTTTTTCTACATAAATAATTCGGGTCAGGCTGTTACACGAAAATCGGGCGACTACGTTACAAAAATGATTGAGCTTGCAGGGGGCGAAAATGTTTTCAAAAATCTGGGCGGCGACGGATTTTCAACCGTAACGCTTGAATGGGAAGAGTTTTATTCCACTGCAAAAGATGCCGATTTTATCATATACAACAGTACTATCGGCGGCGAGATTTCCACACTTGACGAGCTGATTTCAAAGAACGGTCTTATAGCCGACTTCAAGGCGGTCAAGGACGGAAATGTATGGTGTACGAGAAATAATCTATATCAGGAAACTATGAAACTAGGCACTGTAATTTCCGACTTTAATGCAGTTTTCACGGGAAATTATAAAACCTCTCCGCCCGAATTTCTGTACAAACTGGAAAGCGGTGATTCAAATGAGTAGCAGAAAAATCCGCTGTACAATATCATTTGCAATCCTGATTCTGCTTACTGTTTTTGTACTCTGTATGAACATTTTCATAGGCAGTGCCGACATACAATTTTCCGACGTTATGAAAATTATTTTCTCCGATTCTGCAAACGACACAGCGGCAAATATCCTTTTGAAAATCAGAATACCCCGAGCGTTGGCAGCTATGATTCTGGGCGGTTCACTGGCATTGTCGGGATATCTCTTGCAGACATTTTTCCACAATCCCATTGCAGGACCTTTCGTTCTGGGAGTTTCCTCGGGTGCAAAGCTTACTGTCGCACTTGTAATGATATTTGCAGCAAGCCGATTTTTGACAATAAATTCGGCAGTTATGATAATTGCGGCATTTGTGGGTTCTCTGCTGTCATTGGGGTTCGTTTTGGCGGTTTCTCATAAGGTACAGCGAATGTCAATGCTTGTAGTGTGCGGAGTTATGATAAGCTACATATGCTCGGCTATAACAGATTTTGTAGTCACATTTGCGGAAGATTCCGACATTGTAAATCTTCACAACTGGTCAATGGGAACATTCTCGGGTACAACTATGGATAACGTTAAAGTTATGGCGGTTGTGGTTTTCATATCGTTTATAGGAACATTTCTCCTTTCAAAGCCAATAGGAGCATATCGGCTCGGAGAGAATTACGCTCAGAATCTCGGGGTAAAAATAAAACCGCTGAGGGTTGCGTTGATACTCCTGTCGGGTTTGTTCTCCGCCTGTGTCACGGCATTTGCGGGACCCGTATCGTTTGTAGGAATTGCAGTACCGCACATCATAAGAGCGATGTTCAAAACGTCAAAGCCGATAGTTTTAATACCGGCTTGTTTTCTCGGAGGGAGCGTGTTCTGTATGGTGTGCGATATGATAGCCCGAACGGCATTCGCCCCGACAGAACTAAGCATAAGCACGGTTACGGCAATCTTCGGAGCACCTGTTGTAATAATCGTAATGCTTCACGGAAAGAAAGGTGAGATTTAATGGAGAATGCTGTAACTGCCGAAAATCTTACTGTTGGCTATAAAAAGCCGCTCATTTCGGATATCTGTTTTAATGTTCAAGGCGGAAAAATTATGACCTTGATAGGACCTAACGGTTCGGGAAAATCCACAATTTTGAAAACGCTTTCGGGCTATCTGAAAAAGCTTGGCGGCAGCGTCTTTTTTGACGGTGTGAATGCGGAGAGAGTTTCCGAAAACGACAAGGCGAAAATGCTTTCCGTGCTGCTTACGGAGCGGATAAATCCTGAACTTATGACATGCAGAGATATTGTCGAAACAGGCAGATATCCGTATACGGGACATTTCGGCAAACTCTCGAAAACAGATAAGGAAGCCGTGCAGAGTGCGATTGATTTGGTTGAAATCGAAGCTTTTGCGGACTGTGATTTTTCGGCTATAAGCGACGGTCAGCGTCAGAGGGTTATGCTTGCAAGGGCGATTTGCCAAGAACCTAAAATTCTGATTCTGGACGAACCCACATCATATCTTGATATTCATCATAAAATTATGTTTCTTGAAACTGTGCGTAAGCTTGCCGATGAAAAGGGAATTGCGATAATAATGTCAATGCACGAGCTTGACTTTGCGGAGAAGATATCCGACTATACGATTTGTGTAAAAAATGGCGAGATAACCCACAACGGCAAGCCCGATGATATTTTCAAAGATAACATAATCTGTGAGCTTTTCGACATTCCCGAGGAGCTTTACAGTAAATATTTAATTCGCTAACTTAATTAACATATTTATATACAATCAAATTTGAAAGGAAAAGATAACATGAAAAAGACATTGAAAATCTTTCTTGCATCCGTACTTGTTTTGTCAATTGCAATGCTTGCAGGATGTAACAAAACTTCCGATACAACTTCGGAATCAGCTTCACAGACAACATCAACATCTTCGGTTTCCAAAGATACTGCAACAGCAACAGAGCCTACCGCTTCAACTTCCGAGAAAGTCGGAACAGCTACCGAGCCTACGGGTGACAAGCCTGTAATTCTTGTGGTAAGCTTCGGTACAAGCTACAACGACACAAGAGATAAGACTATCGGTGCTATCGAGAACAAGATTGCCGAAACTTATCCGGATTATGAAGTAAGAAGAGCATTCACAAGTCAGATTATCATTGACAAGCTCAAGGAGAGAGATAACCTTGAAATAGACAATGTTGAAGAAGCTCTCGACAGACTTGTTTCCGACGGTGTAAAGACGCTCGTTGTACAGCCTACTCACCTTATGAACGGCTATGAGTATGACGACCTTGCTGCTGCCGTTGAGGAGTACAAGGACAAGTTCGACAGCGTAGCTTTCGGTGCTCCGCTGCTTTCAAGCGATGAAGATTTGGACAAGATAACAGAAATTCTTCCAGAGATTACAAAGGACTACAATAATGACGATACAGCCGTAATCTTTATGGGTCACGGCACCGAGCACGAAGCAAACGCTGTTTATGAAAAGCTTCAGGGCAAGCTCACAGATGCAGGTCAGAATAACTACTACATCGGTACAGTTGAAGCTACGCCATCACTTGATGATATGGTTGCAGCCGCTAAAGAGGGCGGTTACAAAAAGGTTGTTTTAGAGCCGCTTATGGTAGTTGCAGGCGACCACGCAAACAACGATATGGCAGGCGATGAGGACGATTCTTGGAAGTCTGTATTTGAGAAAGAGGGCTTCGAGGTTGAGTGCGTTCTCAGCGGTCTTGGCGAGTTTACAGAGATTCAGGATATTTATGCCGCTCACGTTGGCGATGCCATTGCAGAGTTGGATAAATAATTAAACTACAAAAAATATGTTGTTAAGTTAAATCATTACTGCCGTTGCTGTTTTTATAACGGTAACGGCGGTAATTGTAATGTGAGGTCTTTTAATATGAAAAAATTTATTTCAATAATGTTTATAATAATTACAATATTAAGCTTTTTTGCTGTTACGGCAAATGCGGAAGATGTTTCGGAAAGTTCAAAAATAAATGTTGAAAATTTAAACGAAGGAGTATATAATATTGATGTGAAGTCAAGTTCTTCCATGTTTAAAATCGTAAACTGCGAGCTTAATGTTTCGGACGGAAAAATGACGGCAGTTATGACTTTGAGCGGCAAAGGCTATGAAAAACTATTTATGGGTACGGGAGAAGAAGCTTTGAATGCTCCCGATGAAGAGTGCATTTATTTCGTCGAGGACAGCGAGGGCAAATATACATATACAGTTCCTGTAGAAGCACTTGATACAGATACGAACTGTGCAGCGTGGAGTATCAGAAAAGAAAAATGGTATGACAGAGTTCTTGTATTTCAGTCCGACGCACTTCCCGAAGAAGCATTTGCGAAGCCGTTCAATGTTATGTATGCGGTGATTCCGTCGGCAGCAGCTGCGGCAGTAGTAATAGTGATTGTTTGTGTAATTGTGAAAAAACGTAAGAATAAGGGAAATGAAAATGGAGATTGAAAATATAAATCCAAATGACATAGAACGCATAAGTATGAATATAATCGAGAGTGAACTCGGAGATACTTCACATCTGAGCAAGGGCGAAAAGCTTGTTGTAAAAAGAGTTATCCATACAACAGCAGATTTTGAATATCTCGATAATCTCAAATTTTCAAAAAATGCCGTTGATATCGCAAAGAATATTCTTAAACAAGGTGCGGTTATAGTCACCGATACTCAAATGGCTTTTTCAGGTATAAGCAAGCCTGCCTTGCGAGCTTTGAACTGTGAAATTCATTGCTTTATGTCGGACAGCGATGTTGCCGAAGCTGCGAAAAAAAACGGCACTACAAGAGCCGTTGTATCGATAGACAAGGCAGCTAAAAAATTTTTCGATAAAAATATAATTTTCGTCGTCGGAAATGCTCCGACTGCGTTAATAAGAATTTGCGAGCTTGCGGAAAGCGGTAAACTCTCACCGTCCTTTGTGGTTGGCACTCCCGTAGGTTTTGTAAATGTCGTTCAGTCGAAAAATATGATTATGCAGACGGATATTCCGTATATAGTGGCTGACGGCAGAAAAGGCGGAAGTACCGTTGCAGCTGCTGTTTGCAACGCAATTTTGTATCAGATTTACGACAGACAAACAGGTAAAATCATTGACGGGAATTGATGTGATATTATGCTTGAAGAATATATATACAAAGGCAAACAAAAGCTCCGCTGCGGCTATACGACAGGATCGTGTGCGGCTGCGGCGGCGAAAGCAGCCTGCGAAATGATGATAACGGGAGAGAATGTCGATACTGTAGAGCTGATGACACCAAAGGGAATTTTGCTTAACCTTGATGTTCTCGATATTGAAATTAATACAAGCTTTGCAAGCTGTGCCATTCAAAAGGACAGCGGCGACGACCCCGATATCACCAACGGTATTTTTGTTTATGCAAAGTGTGAAAAAATACCTTTCGGAATTGAAATTGACGGCGGTGTCGGGATTGGCAGAGTTACAAAAAGCGGTCTTGACCAGCCTGTCGGAGCGGCGGCTATCAACAGTGTTCCGAGAAAAATGATTGAAAATGCAGTGTCGGAAATCTGCGAAAAGTACGATTTTCACAGCGGTGTAAAAATCACTGTTTCTATTCCGAAGGGTGTTGAAATTGCAGATAAAACCTTTAACCCGAGATTAGGTATTGTCGGAGGTATATCCGTTATCGGAACTACCGGAATTGTCGAGCCTATGAGCAATACGGCTCTTATCGAAACAATTCGCACCGAAGAGAAAATGCTTAAAGCACAAAATATAAATAATCTACTGCTTACTGTCGGCAACTACTCAAAAACTTTCCTTGCCGAAAAAATGCCGTTTGCTCTTGATAAAAGCGTGACGTGCAGTAATTTTATCGGCGAAGCGATTGACTGTGCATTGGAGCTTGACTTTGAAAGCGTGCTTATTATCGGTCATATAGGTAAGCTTGTAAAACTTGGTGCAGGCATTATGAACACGCACTCAAAGCAGGCGGACGGCAGAATGGACGTGCTTGTGACATGCGCTGTGCTTGCGGACGCTGATGTTAATGTTCTGAAAAAGCTGCCCGATTGTGCGACTGTAGATGCGGCTTTGGCTGAACTTGACAAGGTCGGAAAGATTGAAGATACCGCAAAAATTCTGATGAAGAGAACTCAGCATTATCTTGATGCAAAAGTTAAAGGCGAAATGAAAACAGCAGCCGTTATGTTCTCCGATAAATTCGGAATTATCGGAAAGACGGAGTTTGCGGACGAGCTTATTACTAAGATTACGGAGGAATACAATGGTTAATTTTGTTGGTGCAGGGTGCGGTGCGGTCGATTTGATTACGGTCAGAGGTATGAAGCTTTTGAAGAATGCAGATGTGATAATTTATGCAGGTTCTCTTGTTAATCCCGAACTTCTCGAATTTGCGAAAAGTACCTGCGAAATTCATAACAGTGCATATATGACGCTTGACGAAGTTGTTTCCGTCATTGAAAAAGCTGAGTGTTTCGGCAAGATGACAGTCCGTCTTCACACAGGTGACCCAAGCATTTACGGAGCAATAAGAGAACAGATTGACCGGCTTGAAGCTTTGAATATACCCTATGAAATCTGTCCCGGTGTAAGTTCGTTCTGCGGTGCTGCTGCTGCTCTTCGTGCGGAATATACACTGCCCGATGTTTCGCAGACGGTTATAATTACACGTCGTTCGGGTCGCACCGAAGTTCACGAAAAGGAGAGCATTCAAAGCCTTGCAAGCCACGGTGCAACTATGGTTATCTTTTTGAGTACGGGTATGCTTAAAGAGCTTTCAAAGGAGCTTATCGAGGGAGGTTACAGTCCCGATACTCCCTCCGCAATCGTATATAAAGCAAGCTGGGAAGACGAGAAAGTTTGCAGATGTACGGTTAAAAATCTTGCACAAACGGCTGAGGACAACGGCATAAAAAAGACTGCACTTATTTGTGTAGGAAATTTTCTGGGAAATGATTATTCGCTTTCAAAACTTTACGATAAAACCTTTGAAACGGAATTCAGAAAGGCGAAACTATGAAAATTGCAGTGATATCTTTAACGGAGAACGGCAGAAAATTATCCGAAAAAATATCCGCCTGTAAAATCGAAAATCTGATTTTTACACGTTACGCTTTTGAAAAATACAGTGATAAAAATGCTGTTTCTTTCAGCAGTCTGAGAACTCTTGTCAGTGAAATTTTCGGCACTTGCGATGCGTTGATTTTCATTTCGTCCTGCGGAATTGCGGTAAGAATGATTGCTCCCTGTATGAAGTCGAAGCGTACAGACCCCGCTGTTCTGGTGATTGACGAACAGGGAAAATTTATCGTTTCTCTTCTTTCGGGACACATAGGCGGTGCAAATGCTTTGACTTATAAAATTGCCAAAGTTATTAACTCTGTTCCCGTGGTAACAACTGCTACGGACATTTTGGGAAAGTTTTCACCCGACAGCTTTGCAAAAGCTAACGGATTGCATATCTGTGAATTTGACACAGCCAAAGAAATAGCCGCAAGAATTGTGAACGGTGAAAAAATCGGATTTTACAGTGAGTATAAATATATAAATAAACCCGATAAATTTTTTGATAAAAGCTGTGATAAAATCGGGACTTGCATATCATCAGACATCAATAAAAATCCGTTTGAAAAAACTCTTCATCTTGTTCCGAAAAACATTATTATCGGTGTAGGGTGCAGAAAAAACATTGACAAAAATATTTTCTCAGAGTTCATTCTGAAAAAACTTGATGAATTTAAAATTCCGATTTTTAGGGTTTTGGAGATACATTCAATCGATTTGAAAAAGGAAGAAAAAGCTATAGCCTCATTTGCGGAAAAATTTAAAATTCCGCTTAAATTCTATACAAACGAGGAGCTTATGAAAATTGGGGGAGAATTTTCAACTTCCGATTTTGTGATGAAAACCACGGGTACGGATAATGTATGTGAACGGAGTGCATTAGCCGACGGCGGCAGACTTTTAGTTTCAAAGCAAGCCGAAAACGGAATGACATTTGCGGCGGCTGAAATTGATATTACAATTGATTTTGAGAGGGATATTTTATGAAATTATATATAGTCGGGTTCGGTGCAGGCGACCGTGACGGTATGACATTGGCAGCCGAAAAGGCAATCGAAAAGAGTGATTTAGTAGTCGGTTATACAGTGTACGTGGAGCTTATGAAGAAGTATTTTCCTCATAAAAATTTTATGTCAACTCCAATGAAACAGGAGCGTGACAGAGTTGTCTTCGCACTTGAAGAAGCTGCAAAGGGTAAGACAGTTTCTCTTGTTTGCAGCGGTGACAGCGGAGTTTACGGAATGTCGGGACTTACACTTGAACTATCGGAAAATTATAAAGATGTTGATATTGAAGTTGTTCCGGGCGTGACAGCGGCAATGAGCGGAGGAGCAATTCTTGGAGCACCGCTTACACATGATTTTGCGGTTATCAGTCTTTCCGATTTGCTCACCCCTTGGGAGAAAATTGAGAAGAGAATCGAGTGTGCGGCACAAGCGGATTTTGCAATTGCTATTTATAATCCGTCCTCGAAAAAACGTGCCGATTATCTGAAAAAAGCCTGTGATATTATGCTTCGGTACAAGTCGGAAAATACCGTCTGCGGTTACGTTAAAAATATCGGCAGAGAGGGAGAGGAGAGCCGTGTTCTCACACTTTCGGAGCTTCGTGAAACTGCTGTGGATATGTTCACGACTGTCTTTATAGGCAACAGCGAAACCAAGCTTGTAAACGGCAGAATGGTCACACCGAGAGGTTATAAAAATGTGTGAGCTTTTAATATTCGGCGGAACGACTGAGGGACGATTGCTTGCGGAGTTTTGCGTTAAAAACAGCATTTCCGTATACGTTAGCGTAGCCACCGATTACGGAGAAAATCTCCTTGACCGTTCGGAGTATCTGCACGTTATAAAGGGCAGAATGACTGCGGAAGAAATGACGGCTTTCATTAAAAACAATGCCGTGAAAACCGTTATTGACGCAACTCACCCTTATGCGGTGGAGGTGACTGAAAATATTCGTATTGCCTGTGAAAATTCGGGTGCAGGGTACATCAGAGTAAAGCGAAATTCGGGAAAATTTTTCGGTAACGGCATGCTCTTTGATGATATCAATTCACTTGTAAAATATCTAAATACAACTAAGGGAAAAATCTTTATAACAACAGGTAGCAAGGAGTTAAAGCATTTTTGTGATATTGAAAATTTCTCCGAAAGGTGCGTTGCAAGAGTTCTTCCCTCTGAAAATATCGTTGAAGAGTGCGTTAAACTCGGTTTTTCGGAGTATCAAATCATTGCGGAAAAAGGACCTTTTTCGGAGAAAGAAAACACGGTTCAGCTTCAAAAATTCAATGCCAGATATCTAGTTACAAAGGAAAGCGGTTCGGTGGGCGGCTTTGAAAATAAGGTCAATGCAGCTTTGAAATGCGGTGCGGAAGTGCTTATTGTGAAACGTCCCGAAGAGGTTGGAATTACGCTTGAAGCTGCCGAAAAAATTCTGCTTAAAAAAGTAACCGTTGTGGGAATAGGCACGGACGGTGTTACAACTATGACGAGAGAGGCTTTGAATGCGGTAGAAAATGCCGATATTCTGATAGGTGCAAAGCGAATGTTAAAACCTTTTGAAGAACTTAAAAAGCCATGCCTTGTATCGTATATTTCTAGTGAAATTTCAAAATTCATCTTAGAATGTGAGTACAAAAATATAGCTGTTCTTATGTCGGGTGACTGCGGATTTTACAGCGGTACACAGAAACTCCTGCCGCTTCTTGTCGGCATTAAGACAGATGTTATATGCGGAATTTCCTCGCCTGTGTATTTCTGTTCGAAGCTCAAAATTCCGTGGTCGGATTTGCGTTTTGTAAGTCTGCACGGCAAGCGTGAAAATATTGTCCGCAGCGTTTGCATATCGAAAAAAACATTTTTCCTGCTTGGCGGGGATATTACTCCGAAAGATATTTGCAGTAAGCTTTGTGAGTACAATCTCTCCGGTGTAAAAGTGTATATCGGTGAAAATCTCTCGCTTGAAAACGAGCGGATTTTATGCGGTACTGCAAAGGATTTCACGGACATCGAATGCGGTAATCTGTGCGTTATGATTGTCGAAAATAACGGCTTTGAAAGGTGCATGAAAAGCTGTATTCCCGATGAAGAATTTATTCGGGGCAAAGTTCCGATGACTAAAGCGGAGGTGCGTAATATCTGCGTTTCGAAGCTTGAAGTCGGAACGAATGATATCTGTTGGGATATCGGCAGCGGCACGGGTTCTGTGTCGGTTGAAATGGCTGTCAGATGTTTTAACGGCACTGTTTACGCAGTTGAAAAGAATCCCGAAGCGACAGCTTTGACCGATAAAAACCGCCATAAATTCGGCTGTGACAATATCGAAATTATACATGACAATGCCGAAAATGCCGTTCAAAATCTGCCGATTCCCGATTGTGTTTTTGTCGGAGGTTCGGGCGGTGAGCTTGAAAAAATCATTAATGCCGCATTCGAGAAAAATCCCGAAGTAAAAATTATTGTTACCGCTGTGTCACTTGAAACCTTGAATGGCTGTATAAATTTTTTTAATGAAATTGGCATTAATACGGAGGTTACACAAATTGCCGTCACAAGAACTCACAGAATAGGAAGTCATACAATGCTTAAAGCGGAAAATCCGATTTTTATTATAAATACAAAAATATTGAAATAAACATCTTCCGACTTTCCTTAAAACTTTTGGTCGGGTTAATGAGGTGATTTATAGATGAACTGTAAAATAATGATTGCCGGAACAAACAGCGGCTGCGGAAAAACAACCGTTACATGTGCCGTTTTGCAGGCTCTTGTCAACCGTGGATTAAACGTGTCATCATTCAAATCCGGTCCAGATTATATCGACCCTATTTTCCACAGCCGAATTATAGGTGTAAATTCCAGAAATCTCGACAGTTGGTTCTGCGATAAAAATACACTGAATTTTATTCTTAACGAATCAACAGATGAAATATCTGTAATTGAGGGTGTTATGGGATTTTACGACGGTGTGGGCGGCTCTTTTTCTTCACAGCAGACCGCCGTTGATACAAATACTCCCGTTGTAATTGTGATTGACTGCAAGGGTATGAGTTCGTCAATAGGTGCGGTCATTAAGGGCTTTTTGACGTTTAAAACCCCGAATAAAATTGTCGGCTTTATCTTCAATAAACTTCCCGAAAGTCTTATCGGGACGGCGAAAAATTTCTGTGAAGAAATGAATGTCGAGTACTTCGGGAGAATGCCCAACAATAAACGTTTAAGCATTAACAGCCGTCATCTCGGACTTGTTACAGATGTTGAAACGGCTGAGTTAAAGCAAAAAATGCAGCTGCTTGCGGAGCTTGCCGAGGAGAATATTCTTATTGATAAGCTTATTGAATTTTCAAAGAAAAATCAATCTGTGAGCTATAAAATTCCCGATATAAAAAAAGTCACGAATCGACCTGTCAGAATTGCATTGTCAAGCGACGAAGCGTTTTGTTTTTGTTATCGTGACAACGTAGCCTTGCTTGAAAAACTCGGCTGTGAGATTGTAAAGTTTTCGCCTGTTCACGATAAAAAGCTTCCCGAAAACATTGACGGTTTAATCATAGTCGGCGGTTATCCCGAGCTGTACGCAAAGGAACTTTCAAACAATAAAAGTATGCTTGCCGATATCAAAAACAAAGTTAGTTTGGGACTTCCGACAATTGCCGAATGCGGAGGTTTTATGTATTTGCATAAAGAGCTTGAATCGGCTGACGGCGAGCGTTTTCCTATGGTCGGTGCGATTGAGGGAACGTGTTTTAAAACGGACAGACTTCAGCGTTTCGGGTACGTGAGAATTGCGGCTGAGAACGATAATCTTCTGTGCAAAAAAGGGGAAATTCTAAAGGCTCACGAGTTTCATTATTGGGACAGCACAAACGGCGGAAACGGCTTTACCGCAGAAAAAGCGAGTAATGCTCTTACATATAAATGCGTTCATTCCACATCAAATTTATATGCCGGATATCCGCATTTGTATTTTTATGCCAATCCCGAATGTGCGGTGAATTTTGTAAAAAAATGTGAAGAGTACGGAGAAAAATGAAAAGAATAAAATTAATAAATAAACCCGATTTTGGGGCAGTGGAGAGAGCAAAAATAAAATGGAACAATGTTGCAAAGCCTTTGCACAGTCTTGGACTTCTCGAAGAGGCAGTTGTTAAAATTTCGGGAATTACAGGCAATGAAAATTTCGATTTAAACAAACGCTGTGCGGTTATGATGTGTGCCGACAACGGTGTTGTGTGCGAGGGAGTTACTCAAAGCGACAGCAGTGTAACGGCGATTGTAGCGAAGTCTGCGGCGGAGGGTACGTCAAATATCAACATCATAGCAGGCACTTTTAATGCGGACGTAATCACTGTTGATATCGGTATGAATGTTGATGTTTACAGTAAAAATATTATTAAAAGAAAAATTTCCTACGGCACAAACAATATAGCAGAGGGTTCGGCTATGACAGTTTCTCAAGCTGAAAATGCAATTGCAGCAGGAATTGATATTGTCAGAGAGTGCAAAGCAAAGGGTTATAAAATCATTGTCACGGGCGAAATGGGTATAGGCAATACTACAACCTCCTCGGCATTGGCGGCTGTTCTTCTGGGTGTTCCTCTGAGTGAGGTTACGGGCAGAGGAGCAGGTCTTGACAGAGAGGGTTTGAAGCGAAAGATTTCCGTCATTAACCGTGCGATTGAGGTAAATAATCCAGATAAAAACAAACCTGTTGAACTCCTTTCAAAGCTTGGCGGCTATGACATTGCAGGTATTACAGGACTTTTTCTGGGCGGTGCAATTTATAAAATTCCGATAGTGATTGACGGCTTTATCTCGGCAGTTTCAGCGGCTTTGGCGGTTGAAATATGTCCGCTTGCGAAAGATTATATGTTGTGTTCGCACGTTTCAAAGGAGCCTGCCGGAATGAAAATTCTTGAGTACATCGGATTAAAACCTCTCATCACTGCCGAAATGTGTCTGGGCGAGGGGACGGGCGGTGCAATGCTTCTTCCTCTCCTTGACGGTGCGATTGCCGTTTACAATTCGTCGCATAAATTCGATAATCTGCCGATTGAAAGGTACGTGGAGCTATAATGTTAATCTTGATTACGGGCGGCAGCAAGAACGGAAAATCGAACATTGCCGAAAAAATTATTACCTCCTACAATTCAAAAAAATTCTATATTGCGACTATGATTCCGTTTGGTGAGGAAGCCTTTGAAGCGATTGAACGTCACCGAAAAATCCGCCTTAATAAGCATTTTGAAACGATTGAAAAATATACCGATATTCACGAAGTTAATATTGATAATAACAGCAGTGCTTTACTTGAATGTATTGGTAATCTTTGTGCGAATGAGATGTTTGAAAATAAAATCGAAAATCCTACGGATAAGATTTTATCGGGAATATTTAAGATAAACAGCCGTGCGGAGGTCTTTGTTATCGTGACAAATCAAGTCGGCGAGGACGGCATAGAGTACCCAAAAGACACAATGAACTACATAAAAAACATAGGGGAGATTAACCGAAAAATCTCAGAAAAAGCCGACTGCGTAATTGAAGCCGTTTACGGTATACCGATAGTTTTGAAAGGAGAGCTGCCGCCGTGTCTGTTATAAAATCCTTTTGTTCGGCATTTCTGATGTACTCGAGAATACCAATGCCGCAGGTCGAATGGAAAGAGGAAAACCGACGTTTCGCACTGTGCTTTTTTCCGCTTATCGGAGCTGTTATCGGCGGCTTGCTTACAGTGTGGTTCTGGCTTTGCGGTGTCCTGAAAATCGGGGAACTGCTGTTTGCGGCGGTATCTGTTGCCTTGCCTGTCGCTGTTACGGGCGGCATTCATATCGACGGATTCTGTGATGTTCACGATGCAAAGGCTTGTCTTGGGAACCGTGAAAAACTTTTTGAGGTTATGGGCGATTCACGGATAGGAGCGTTTGCGGCGATAAATTTGGCAGTGTATTTTATTGTACAGTTGGGTTTGTTTTCTCAGATAAAAAGCTTTGACATTATGCTGATTTCGGCACTCTGTTTTGTGATGTCGAGAGCGTGGAGCGGACTTGCGGCAGTGACTTTTAAATGTGCGAAAAAAAACGGCACTCTTCAAAGCTTTACAAAGCCTGCCCACAGAAATATAACCATTGCGGCGGAGATTTTTTATATTGTCCTTACGGGCATTTCAATGGTGCTTGCAAACCCTATAAGCGGCACTTCGGGAATAGTGGGCAGTTTGCTGTATTACGGGAGATTTGGAGGGGTATTTTCTGCAAATTTGCGAAATTAACATTATAGGATTTGCGGTGGCAGCGAGCCTTATTTCGGAGGTGATTTTGTGAAATTGATAACAGGCGGTGCATATCAGGGCAAGCTTGACTTTGCAATAAAAAAATATAATATAAACACGACTGAAATTGTAAACGGCGAAACGTTTGACGTTGCCGATTTATCAAATATAAGGTGCATTAACAACTATCATTTGTTTGTAAAAAAACTTCTCGAAAACGGAGAAAATCCCATTTCGGAAACAAGTAAAATTATATCCGAAAATCCCGATATAATCATAATCATTGACGAAATAGGAAACGGCATAATTCCTCTTGAAAAGAATGAGCGAATATGGAGAGAACAAGTCGGAAAAGTCGGGTGTCTGCTTGCGGAAAAAGCCGATACGGTCGAGAGAATTATATGCGGAATTGCGATTAAAATTAAAGGTTGATTTTATGAAAATAATTTTTATAAGACACGGTAAAACATCTGGCAATCTCGAAAAACGCTATATCGGAAAAACAGACGAAAACCTTTGTGACATCGGTATTTCTACATATCCCGATACCGAAATTGTGATTTGCAGTCCGCTGAAACGCTGTGTTCAGACTGCTGAGATAATTTATCCCGACAAAAAAATCGTGACTTACAACGGCTTGAAAGAATGCGACTTTGGTGATTTCGAGGGCAGAAATTACACGGAACTTTCCGACAATCCCGACTATAAAAAGTGGCTCGAAAGTATGGGTACAATGCCGTTTCCGAACGGTGAAGCACACGAGGATTTTGTGAACAGATGTGTAAGCGATTTTGAAAAGTCCGTAAGTGATTTCAAGTCTTATGATAAAATTGCATATGTTATTCACGGCGGTACGATTATGTCTGTGCTTGAAAAATTCGCAGTGCCGAAAAAGAGTTTTTATGATTATCAGGTCAAAAACGGCGGCGGATATATATGTGAATACGATGACGGAAAAATATACATTCTTGAGGAAATTCTATGAAAATAATTCTGCTTGTTTTACCGATGATTTTCGGGTTTGTGCTTGATTTAATACTGGGTGACCCATACTCACTTCCGCACCCGATAAGGCTTATCGGAACTATGATTTCAAAGCTTGAAAAATTCTTCCGCAAGAAAATTCCAAATAACGAAAGGCTGTCGGGTACTCTTCTCGCAGTTATGGTTTTAATCGTTTCAACGGTTGTTCCGTCAGTGATTCTTCTGCTGTGTTATCGTGTAAATGTTTGGTTCGGTGCGGTTATTGAGGGGATATTGTTCTATTATTTGATTGCCCCGAAATGCCTTAAAACGGAAAGTATGAAGGTGTACACAGCGATTGAAAATAACGACACGGAAGCCGCAAGATATGCCGTTTCAATGATTGTCGGGCGTGATACGAACGTCCTTGATGAAAACGGAATCATTAAGGCGGCAGTTGAAACCGTTGCGGAAAATACTTCCGACGGCGTGACTGCTCCTATGCTTTATACGATGCTGGGCGGTGCTTCTCTCGGATTTTTCTATAAGGCGGCAAATACTATGGATTCGATGATTGGCTACAAAAACGATAAGTACCTGAATTTTGGCAGATTCGCCGCCAAGCTTGACGATGTGCTAAATTTTATTCCGTCGAGATTTACGGCGATTGTTATGATTTTATCCGCATACATTTTGAAGCTTGACGGCAAAAATGCCTTTAAAATCTGGAAGCGTGACCGCCTTAATCACGCAAGTCCGAATTCTGCACAGACCGAAGCTGTATGTGCAGGTTCGCTTAACGTTATGCTTGCAGGCGATGCATATTACTTCGGCAAGCTGTACAAGAAAAAGACTATCGGAGATAATATACGTCCTGTTCAAAACGACGATATCCGCAAAGCCAACCGTCTGATGTACTGCACGGCGGTTATTACGCTTGTAATGTGTACAGCGGTCAGAGCGGTTTTGTGGGGTGTTTTGTTATGATAAAGACAAGTCACGGAGGAGATGTTTACACTCGGGATATTGAGTACGATTTCTCGGCAAATATTAATCCTTTGGGTATGCCCGAAAAAGTTAAAGCGGCGATTGTCGGGAACATCGGTGTATGTGAAAAATATCCCGATGTCAACTGTACAATGCTTAAAAATGCAATTGCGGAGTATGAAAATATTATCACGAAAAATATAGTCTGCGGCAACGGTGCGGCGGATTTGATTTATAAAATTGTTTGGGCGGCTGCTCCCAAAAAGGCTTTGATTATTGCTCCGACTTTTTCCGAATACGAAAAGGCTCTTCAAAGTTTCGGCTGTGATATAGAATATTTTTATCTTGATGAAAAGAATGATTTTGAACTCTCCGAAAACATTTTGGATAAGCTTTACGGCATAGATATGATGTTCATTTGCAATCCGAATAATCCTGTCGGCAATATTGTAAATCCCGATTTGATGAACCGTATCATTAACAAATGTTCAGATAATAATATCCGTATTGTTGTTGACGAATGTTTCATAAGTTTTGTTGAGGACAGTCGAAAGTACAGTATTAACACCGATTTCAACAACGTCATTATCTTAAAAGCGTTCACTAAAATTTTTGCTATGCCGGGTCTGCGTCTGGGATATCTGATTTGTAAGGATAAAAATTTCTGTGAAAAAATTGAGAACTGCGGTCAGTGCTGGAATGTTTCGACTGTTGCACAGATTGCCGGAATTGCCGCATTATCAGAGAAAAATTATATGTCGAAAACGGTTGCTTATGTTAAATGCGAACGTGAATTTTTAACAAGTAATCTTAAAAGATTGGGTTTTAAAATTTATCCCTCAAAAGCGAATTTTATATTTTTCAGGACGGATTTTCCGATTGATAAAATGCTTTTAAAAGAGAAAATCGCTGTCAGAAGCTGCGGTAACTATGTGAGCTTAAACGAAAGTTATTTCAGAATTGCCGTAAGAACTCACAAAGAAAATGAGATATTAATTTCAACTCTTGAAAGGATTTTGAACAATGTCTAAGGCTAAAGCGATAATGATTCAGGGAACAATGTCTAATGTAGGAAAAAGTCTGTTCTCGGCGGCACTTTGCCGAATTTTCAAGCAGGACGGTTACAAGGCTGCTCCTTTCAAATCGCAGAATATGGCACTCAATTCCTTTATCACAAACGAGGGTCTTGAAATGGGCAGGGCACAGGTTATGCAGGCGGAAGCGGCAGGCACAGAGCCGAGTGTTTTGATGAATCCAATTTTATTGAAGCCTACTACCGATTCGGGTTCACAGGTTATAGTGAACGGTGAAGTTAGGGGAAATATGAGGGCAGTCGAATATTTCAGACACAAGAAAGATTTTATTCCCGATATTGTGACAGCATATTCAAAGCTTGAAAATGATTTTGATATTATCGTGATTGAGGGTGCGGGAAGTCCCGTTGAGCTTAATTTGAAATCGGACGATATTGTAAATATGGGTATGGCAAAGCTTGCAAAAGCTCCCGTTTTGATAGTCGGTGACATTGACAGGGGAGGAGTTTTCGCACAGCTTCTCGGCACTCTTTCACTCCTCGAAAAGGACGAGCTTGATATGGTCAAGGGTATTGTCGTAAATAAATTCCGTGGCGACAAAACACTTTTCAATGACGGCATAAAAATTCTCGAAGAGCGTGGAAACAAGCCGGTAGTCGGAGTTGTACCGTTTGTAAACTGCGATATTGACGATGAAGACAGTCTTTCCGATAAACTTGAAAAAAGCAGTGTCGGACTTGTTGACATATGTGTTTTGAAACTCCCGAAGATTTCCAATTTCACAGATTTTGATGTGTTCTCACAGTATAAAAACGTTGCAGTGAGGTATGTTTCAAAGGCGGAAAATCTCGGCAATCCCGATTTGATTATTATTCCCGGAACTAAGAGTACAATTTCCGATATGAGATTTCTAAGAGAGAGCGGTCTTGAAGCTGCGGTAAAAAAATATGCAGATAACGGTACTCCTATTTTCGGAATTTGCGGAGGATATCAGATTTTAGGAAAGAAAATTTCCGACCCTAATAATTTTGAGTGCGGCGGTGAAATTTCGGGAATGGGTCTGCTAGATACCGAAACAATCTTTGACAACGGTAAAACACGAACTCGTGTCGGTGGAAAATTTACCTGTTCTTATGGATTTTTTTCGGTGCTTGACGGGATATGCTTTTACGGCTATGAAATTCATATGGGCAGGACAAAAGTCTGCGGAAACAGTCTTGTACAGCTCGATAACAGCACCTCGGACGGTGCGTACAGAGGAAATGTCTGCGGCAGCTACGTTCACGGTATTTTCGATTCAAAGGAAGTTTCGGAAACTATAGTCAAAGCATTGTTTGAGAAAAAGGGTCTTGAATACAGCGACACAGCTATCGACAGAAAAGCCTACAAAGAAATGCAATACGACCTTTTGGCAAATGCCGTTCGTGAAAATATCGATATGAATTTGATATACAAAATTCTGAAGGAGGGAGTTTAAATGGGACTTATTCATATCTACTGCGGCAACGGCAAGGGTAAGACAACAGCGGCTCTCGGACTTGCCGTGCGTGCGGCAGGCTCGGGAATGAGGGTGCATATGGTTCAGCTTTTAAAGGGCGGCTTTACGTCGGAACTGAGTGTACTTGAAGCAGTGCCGAATATCACGGTTGAACGTTGCGACAGAAATTACGGATTCACTTCAAAGATGAGTGAAGAGGATAAAATCAAGCTTGCACAGTGTCACAACGATTTGCTTTTACGTGCGGAAAAGCTTATGAAAAATGGCAGTATTGGTATGCTTATTATCGATGAATTTAATGCGGCTTACGAATATAATCTCCTAGACCGTGATATTGCCGACAGGATAGTTTTTGAGAAGCCAAAGGACATTGAGCTTGTTCTTACAGGCAGAAGACCACAGGAAAAATTTGTAAATGCTGCCGATTACGTCAGTGAAATTCAAGCGGTTAAGCATCC